>DATGGM010000186.1:0-21155 GCA_035308525.1 Bryobacteraceae bacterium | reverse complement strand
CGCCACATACACCCATAATCTTATCCGCGTTGATCTGCGTTTATCTGCGGCCAATAGGTTTTTGCTACAATCCCCCCAAATGCACTCATCCCGGCGCGTGTTCCTGGGAGCTGTCACCGCGGCGTCCTACACCCGCATCCTGGGGGCCAACGACCGCGTCCAAGTGGGCTTCATCGGCTACGGACTGATCGGCCGCCAGCACGTCCACGATTTCAAGAACCAGAAAGACGCCGACCTCGCCGCCATGTGCGAGGTGTGCCAGCCGCGCCTCGAAGAAGGCCTCACCGCGTGCGGACCCGGCGCCAAACCCTACCGCGATTTTCGCAAGCTGCTCGACAACCACGATATTCAAGCCATCGTCGTCTGCACCCCCGACCATTGGCATACCCTGCTGACCATCATGGCCTGCGCCGCGGGCAAAGACGTTTACGTGGAGAAGCCGCTCACCCTGTTCGTCAGGGAAGGCCGCTGGATGACCACCGCCGCCCGCCGCTACCAGCGCATCGTCCAGGTGGGCACCCAGCAGCGCTCCGGACCGCATTACCAGAAGGCTCGCGAGCTGGTCCACGCCGGCTATTTCGGAAAGGTGCTGAGTGCCCGCATGGGGGCCTTCCGCAACGTCATGCCCGGCTTCGGCAGCCCACCCGACGGCCCCGCTCCCGCCGATCTCGATTACGACATGTGGCTGGGCCCCGCGCCCGCCCGCCCCTACAATCCTCACCGCGCCCTCTACCATTTCCGCTGGTTCTGGGACTACTCCGGCGGGCAGATGACCAACCTCGGCGCGCACGATATCGACATCGTGCAGTGGTCCATGGGCGTGAAGGGCCCGGCGGCAGTGACCTCCATCGGCGGGCGCTTCGCGCTTAAGGACAACGGCGAAACCCCCGACACGCAGGATTCCATCTTCGAGTATCCCGGTTTCACCGCCATTCACTCCATGCGCGAAGCCAGCGCCGGCCGCCGCGCCGGCTACGGATTGGAATTCTTCGGCACCAAGGGCAGCATGACCGTTTCCCGCCGTGGCTACGAAGTGTTTTCCGATATCAAAATCGATCCCAGCAACGCCATCCCGGTTTTCGAAGGCCAGCCCGCCGGCGGCCCGGAGCGCTCCGCCACCAAGCCTGAGCCGTGGATCGAACCGGTCAGGGAGGAAGGCGCCTCGCCCCAACAGTTCGATCTGCACGCCCGCAATTTCCTGGACTGCGTCAAGTCCCGCCAGCTACCTGTCTCCGACGTGGAGCAGGGCCACCAGACCGCCGTCGCCTGTCACCTGGCGAACGTCTCGCTGCGCGTAGGCCGCAAGATCCGTTGGGACCCCGAGAAAGAAGAAATCATCGGCGACCGCGAAGCCTCCGCGCTCCTCGAGCGGCCCTATCGCCGGCCCTGGGACGACGTGCTGCGCAGTTTCCATCTATGACCCGCCGAACGTTTCTGGCAGCCGCCGCCGCGGCCGGCGCGCTTTCCGCCGAAGCCCGCGGCAAGATGGGGATCGCCGTCACCAGCTACCTGAGCTTCGCCCGCCCCAAGGACACTCTCGAATTCCTGGAGCACGCCAACACCCTCGGCGCCGGCGGCATCCAGATCCCGCTCTCTTCGAAAGAGCCGGATTACATCCGCAAAGTGCGAACCCGCGCCGCTCAGTTGGGCATGTATTTCGAAATCATCGCCAGCCTCCCGGACCGCAACGACACCTCCGCTTTTGAAAGCACCGTGGCCGCCGCCAAGGACGCCGGCGCCCTCGCCATCCGCGTCAACTGCTTGCCCGGACGCCGCTACGAGAACTTCACCAGCCTGTCCGAATGGCGCGCGGCCGTCGCCGGAGCCCGCGCCAGAATCGACGCTGCCCTGCGCATCGTCGAAAAGCTGCAGGTGCCGCTGGCCCTCGAGAATCACAAAGATTTCACCGCCGAAGAGATGGCCGCCCTCATGCGTGAAAGATCCAGCCGCTGGTTGGGCGTCTGCCTGGACACCGGCAACAACATCTCCCTGCTCGACGACCCCATGGAAGCCGTCGAAGTCCTGGCCCCCTTCGCCATCTCGACCCACATCAAAGACATGTCCGTGGCGCCCTACCCCGACGGATTTCTGCTCTCCGAGATGGTCCTGGGCGCCGGCATGCTCGACATGCGCCGCATCGTCGACACCATCCGCGCCGTGCGCCCCGACACTCGCCTCACGCTCGAAATGATTACCCGCGATCCGCTGAAAGTGCCTTGCTTCACCGATGCCTACTGGGCCACATTTCCCGATCGCAGCGGCCTGGCCCTCGCGCGCACCATGCGCCTCGTCCACAAATCGCAGGACCGGCCGCCGTTGCCCGTCCTCACCGGCCTCGCCCGCGACGCGCAGTTGCGCCTCGAGGAAGAGAATGTGAAGCAGTGCCTGACGTACGCCCGCGCGCGTTTGAACTTATAGCGTCCCGCCTCCGCCTGCTACAATTCACTCGATGTTCCGCAAGGTCCTGATTGCTAATCGCGGCGAGATCGCCGTGCGCGTCATGCGCACGCTGCGCGAAATGGAGATCGCCTCCGTGGCCGTCTTCTCCGACGCCGACCGCGCCTCCCTCCACGTGCGCATGGCCGACGAGGCTGAATGGGTCGGACCTTCCCCGTCCACCGAAAGCTACCTGCGCATCGACCGCATCCTGGACGCCGCCCGCAAGCACGGCGCCGAGGCCATCCACCCCGGCTACGGCTTCCTTAGCGAGAATGCCGAATTCGCCGCCGCCTGCGAGGCCGCCGGCATCGCCTTCATCGGACCATCTTCGGAATCCATCCGCCGCATGGGATCCAAGACCGCCGCGCGCCAGATGGCCGTCGCCGCCGGCGCTCCCGTGGTCCCCGGCGCGCACACCGCCCTGAGCGGTCCCGCCGAAGCCCGCGTCTTCGCGGAGCAGTATGGTTACCCGCTGCTGCTCAAAGCCGTCGCCGGAGGCGGCGGCAAAGGCATGCGCCGCGTAGATTCCGCCCCCGATCTCGATGCCGCCTTTCGCGATGCCGCCAGCGAGGCCCAGCGCTCCTTCAACAACCCGGAGCTCTATGTCGAGAAACTGATCGAGCGTCCCCGCCACATCGAGATTCAGTTGATGGGCGACCGCCACGGCCACCTGGTTCACTTCGGCGAGCGTGAGTGCTCCATCCAGCGCCGCCATCAGAAAGTCATGGAAGAGTGCCCTTCCCCGCTGGTGGCGGCGCGCCCCGGCATGCGCGAAGCCATGGGCGAGGCCGCCATCCGCGTGGCCCGCGCCGCCGGCTATTACAACGCGGGCACCGTCGAGTTCCTGGTGGATACCGCCGGCGACTTTTATTTCCTGGAGATGAACACCCGCCTGCAGGTGGAACATCCCATCACCGAACTCGTCACCGGCCAGGACCTGGTGCGCCTGCAACTGGAAGTCGCCGCCGGCCAGCCCCTGCGCCTTAGCCAGGAAGACATCGCCTGGCGCGGATCGGCTATCGAGTGCCGCATCTACGCCGAGGATCCTTACAACAACTTCTTTCCGTCGCCCGGCAGAATCACGCGCCTGACCCGTCCCCTGGGCCCCGGCGTGCGCCTGGACGGCTGCGTCTACGAAGGCTGGACCGTTCCCATCGACTACGATCCCCTGCTGGCCAAGCTGGCCGTTTGGAGCGAGTCCCGCGATACCGCCATCGCCCGCATGCTGCGCGCCCTCCGCGAATACGACGTGGCCGGCATCCACACCAACATCACCTTCTTCCGCCAGATTCTGGAGGACGCCGAGTTCCGCGCGGGGCGCCTGCACACGCGTTTTGTGGACGAGTTCCTCGAGCGCCGCCGGCCGTTCGACCCGCCGCCCGATCTCGCCTCCATCGCGGAACTGGTGGCCGCCTTCCATCTGAAAGGCGTCGCCCAGACCGCGCCGCGTCCGGATGCCGCGTGCGCTCCGCCAAGCCGCTGGCTCGATATCGGCCGCCGCGAGGCGCTGCGATGAAAGAAGCGGGCGGCGCTCAAATCGTGGCCGTCGAACCCGGCGTCTATTCCGTCCTGCTGGACGGCCGCAGCTACGAAGCCCGCGTCGAGCAATCCGCCGACTGCGTCATTGTCTTTATCGACGGTCACCGCTTCGAGGTCAAGATCAACGATCCCCGCCGCTGGTCGCGCTCCGCTGGAAAGCCCGGCATCGAAGGACGCTCCAACGTGGTCGCCAACATGCCCGGCAAAATCGTCCGCTTGCTGGTGGCCGAGGGCGACACCGTCGAGGCTGCTCAGGGCCTGCTGGTCGTCGAAGCCATGAAGATGCAGAACGAAATGAAAGCGCCCAAGGCCGGACGCATCGTCGCCCTCCCCGCCCGTGAGGGGGAAACCGTGGCGGCGGGTGAAGTCCTCGCGGTGATCGAGTAGCGCCTCACTCGTGCCGCAGCGCCACCATCGGGTCCACTCGCACCGCCCGCACTGACGGCAGCACGCTCGCCAGCACCGCCACCAGCGCCAGCACTCCCGCCGCCGCGCCCAACACCGCCGGATCGTGGCTCGACAAGCCGTAAAGGAAAGCTGTGATGGCCCGCGCACCGGCCCACTCAATCGCCATTCCCACCGCTAGCCCGATCGCCAGCAGCGCTGCCACGTTCCTCATCACAAGCTTGGCAATGTCCCCGCGCGAAGCTCCCAGCGCCACCCGCACGCCGATCTCGCCCGTCCGCCGCGCCACCGTGTAGGAGAGCAGTCCGTACAACCCTACCGCGGCCAGCAGCAGCCCCAGCGCGCCGAAAAAGCCGGTCAGCAGCGTCAGTACGCGTTCCGGCAGTAGCGCGTGATCCAGTTCCTCGTCCACCGTTTCGAAGCGTAGCGGATACTCCCGCCCCAGCGATTCGATGCGCTCCCGCAGCGCATGCATCAGCCGCGCCGGATCTCCCGGCGTACGCACTATGGCATCCGACCAGCCCAGCCAGTCGGCGCGCTGAAAGCTGGCGGCATAGATCGCCGGCGCATTCGCCTCGCGCGGATCGTCCAGCGTGGCGTCGCTGGCGATGCCCACAATCTCGTACTCGCCCTTCCCGTCGCCGATCTTCACCCGCTGTCCGATGGCGTCGCCGGATGGAGCCAGCCATCGTGCCAGGGCGGCGCTCGCGATGGCCACCAGCGGACGTCCCTCGTCGTCGCGCAGGTCGAAGTCGCGCCCGCGCAGGATGCGCATCCCCAGCGTGTCGAAGAAGCCCGGCGAAACCAGGTGATAGCTGGCGCTAGTGCCCGCCGGCATGATCTTCACCTTCTGCACGAACTGCCCCACCGGCCGGTCGTGCGCGATGGTCGCGGCCGTAACCCCCGGCATCGCCCTCAGCGCTTCGAGCAACTGCCGGAAGTACGCCGGATTATCGAAGCCCTGATACGTGCTGCGCGGGAAGAGC
Source organism: Bryobacteraceae bacterium (assembly GCA_035308525.1). Lineage (GTDB taxonomy): Bacteria > Acidobacteriota > Terriglobia > Bryobacterales > Bryobacteraceae > Bog-159. Next base: position 15,786 of record DATGGM010000186.1, on the reverse strand, counting down.
TGCGCCACCAGCAGCCGTCCGGCACTGAAGCCCGGATCGCGGCGCAGAATATTGCCCAGGCTGCTGCTGAACAGCAGCGCCCCGGCCAGGATGGCGAAGGATAGCGCGATCTGCACCGTGACCATTGCGTTTCCCGCCACGCCCAGTCCGCCTGTCACGCGCGTGCCCCCTTGCCGGATCGCGCCGCCTGTATCTTGATGCGCCGCGCGCCACGCGGGCGCCAGCCCGAACAACACGCTGGCCGATATTGCGGCGGCCGCCGTGAACAGCACCACACGCAGATCCGGCGTCAGCGACAGCACCAGCGGCACATAGCCGCGCCACATGAAATGCGCGATGTAGCCGGCTCCCCAGTAAGCCAGCATCAGTCCCGGAATCGCGCCGCCCACCGCCACCAGCAGCGATTCGGCGAACGATGCCCGCAGCAGACGCCACCGCGGCGCGCCCAGTGCCGCGCGCACGCTCCATTCCGCGGCCCGCGCATGCGACCGCGCCAGTGCCACGTTGGCCAGGTTCACGCACGCCAGCAATAGCAGCAGCGCGACTATGCCAAACAAAATGTACAATGGCCGCGCGAACGTTGCCCGCAGATACGAGATGCCGCGTGCCGCGGGTTCCACCTGGATGCGCCGCGTCAGAAACTGGTTGCGTTCGGGCCCGTCGGGCGCCGTCGCCTGCCGGATCGACGGCCACACCGCCGTCACCCTCGCGCGCGCCTGCGCCTCCGTCACTCCATCGCGCAGCCGTCCGATCACCGTGTTGTAATCGTGCTTGCGGTCGTACAGCTTTTCCGCCCTGGACGCGGCCGCCGTAAGGGGAACCGTGGCATCCGCGGCCGCCTCCCGAATCAGGCCCGGAAACGATTGCGGATGTACCCCCACCACGGTGTACGGCTTGCCGTCGATCCGGATAGTCTTGCCCAGCGCCGCGGTATCTCCGTGGAAGCGCTCCTGCCACGCGCGATAGCCGATCACCGCCACGCGCGCCGGCGTAAAGCGTTCCAGCCCGATGTCCTCGCGCGTAATCAGCCGCCCCAGCGCCGGCCGGATGCCCAGCGTCCCGTAATAGTCGCCCGCGATCTCATCCACCGAGCCCGCGAAGAACGTCCCGTTCATTTCGAGGTTTTCCATTCCGCCGCCATTCCAGGCCAGCAGACTGGTGAAGACGCCGCCCTTCTCCTGGAACGCCTGAAATGCCGGGATCGACAGGTGGTCCTTCCCCGCTTTGGCATTGATCGTTGAGATCTCCACCAGCCGGTCCGGATGCGCCACCGGCAGGCTGGCGAAGATCAGCGCGTTCGCCAGCGTGAAGATCGCCGAATTTGCCCCGATGGCCAGCGCCAGCGTAATCAGTGCGGTGAGCGTGAATCCCGGATTCTTCCACAGCGCGCGCGCCGCCAGCCGCAGGTCGTGGAGCATCTTGCTATTTTGCCACCAGGTCGTTTACCCTGCGCAGGGCCGGGAACCGCCACGCCCATAGCGCCACGATCGCCATGGTCCCCAGACCGCCCAGCACCACCGCCGGCACCGTTCCGAACCACTGCGCCGTAATGCCCGATTCGAACTGTCCCACTTCGTTCGACGCTCCAATGAACACCACGTTCACCGCACTCACCCGCCCGCGCATTTCATCCGGCGTCGAGAGCTGGATCAGCGTGTGCCGCACGATCACGCTCACCATGTCGCATGCCCCGACCATAGCCAGCGCCGCCAGCGACAGCGCCAGGTTGTGCGATAGTCCGAACACCACCGTGAACACGCCGAACCCGGCCACGCACCATAACATGATTGCGCCCACCTGCCGCCGCAGCGGCCAGCGAGCCAGCGCCATCGCCATCAGCAACGCGCCCGCTCCCGGCGCGCTACGCAGAATGCCCAGCCCCCACGCGCCCGTCCGCAGGATCTCCCGTGCGTATACCGGCAGCAGCGCCACCGCACCGCCCAGCAGCACCGCGAACAGATCCAGCGAGATGGCCCCCAGGATCAGCCTGTTTCGCCGGATGTATCGGAGCCCCTCCAGCGCCAGACTATAAGACGGCGCCGGGCGTTTCTCTCCGGTGGCCTGTATCCGGATACGGCCCAACAGCAGCAGGGCGCCCAGATACCCCACTGCCGCACAGCTATAGACCAGCGCCGGGCTCGCCGTAAAACCGTAGAGCAGGCCGCCCGCGGCCGGTCCCACGATCACCGCCGCCTGGAAGATGGAAGAGTTCCAGGCCACCGCGTTCGGAAAGTCTTCGGCCGGCACCAGCAGCGGCGTGAAAGCCTGGCCGGCGGGTCCGTTGAAAGCCCGCACCGCGCCGTTCATCAGCAGCACCGCATATACCGGAAGCACCGTGGAAAGGCCGCGCAGCGTCAGGCCCAGCAGCATCAGAGAGCACACCGCGAAGCCCGCGCAACAAACCTGCAGGATGCGTTGCCGCGCAAAGCGATCGGCCGTGTGGCCCGTCACCACGAACAGCAGAATGCCCGGCAGAAACTGCGCCAGGCCCACCAGTCCCAGATCCAGCGGACGATGCGTGATCGCGTATATCTGCCATGCGACCGCCACTGCCTGCATCTCCGTCGCCGTGGTGGTGAACACGCGGACCGCCAGGTAATAGCGAAAATTGGGATGCCGGAAAGCGCCGCGCATGATCCTCGCGAGCTACGTGCCGGGAACCCGCCGTACTGTCAGCTCCATCAGTTTTTGCGGCGGCCGCGTGCCGACCGTCAGCTCCGCATGCTCGGTCCATTCGCCTTTCTCATTGATGCGCATCACCGAATGTGTCTTCATCCCGCCCAAATCGAAGCCCCAGGTGATCCCGTTCCCTTCATCGGCCAGCCTGATCTCCGTTTCCAGCCACCGCCCGTCGTTAAAGGCCCGCATCCGGTAAATCTTCGACTGGTCGTCGAACGAGACCAGCCCCAACGCCTGCAGGGCAGGCTTGCCGTCCGCTTTCGCCCGGCCCACGCCCTCGATCGTCAGAATCAAGCCATCCAGTTTGAATTGCGCTTCTTCAGTCTGCGCCATGTCCACAAAGAGCCCCGGCCCCCGCAAGACGGATGCTTCCCCGGACCACTTGCCCACCAGGAAGCCGAGCTTCTTCATGGCCGCCCGTTGCGCCTCCACATCGGGCATCCGCGGCGCCTGCGCCATGCAAACCGGAACCAATGAAATTACAGCCAGTAATAGGAGTGTTGAACGGACCATAATCACCCAGCATACCTATCTTGCTGCATTCGCGAGTCTTGCTTTCGCGAGCCCGCCAGTTACAATAACCATCGAAGGATTCCATGAACAAGCTCCTGTTGTCCCTTATATGGCTCACGCCCGCCGCGCTGGCCATCGATCTCACCGGCTTCGTTCCCATCGGCCCTCTAGCGAGTCACACCGCCGCGCGCGATGGCGTGACCATCACCTGCGGCGATCAGTCGCAGGTCCGCTTCACCATCCTCTCGCCCGATCTCATCCGCGTCCGCGCTTCCTACGGCAAGCCTCTGCCCGAACGCGATCACTCCTGGGCCATCGCCAAAACAGATTGGGACCCACCCAAGTGGAACGTGCAGGAGGAAACCGGCGGCCTGCTGATCTCCACCGCCGAGCTCGAAGTCTTCATCCACCGCGCGCCCCTGATCGTCGAGTTCCGCGAGGCCAGGACCCATCGCCCCATCAATGCCGACGCGCTCCCCATGCTGCACGACCCGAACTCCGGCGCCATAGCCGCCGCCAAGAAGCTGGGCTTCGACGAACATTTCTACGGCCTCGGCGAAAAGGCCGCGCATCTCGATAAACGCCGCGGCGAGTTCACCATGTGGAATTCCGACACGCCCGCATATAAGGAAGGCACCGACCCGATCTACCAGGACATCCCCTTTTACATGGGCTGGCAGGCCGGCGCCGCCTACGGCATCTTCTTCGACAACACCTATCGCACCCACTTCGACTTCGCAGCCAATTCGCCCGAATATGCCGCCTTTTCCGCCGAGGGCGGCGAGATGAATTACTACTTCTTCTGGGGCCCCTCCATGAAGAAGATCCTGGGGCGTTACGCCGACCTTACCGGCCACTTACCCATGCCGCCCAAGTGGGCGCTTGGAAATCAGCAGAGCCGCTGGGGCTATTACCCCGATACCGTTGCCGAAGAGGTGGCCAACCGCTATCGCGCCGACGATTTGCCGCTCGATGTGCTCTATCTGGATATCGATTACATGAATGGTTACCGGATCTTCACCTGGGACCCGCACGGCTATCCGGATCCCACCGCTTTCATCGCCAAGCTGCGCAAGCAGGGCGTCAAAGTGGTGGTGATCGTGGACCCCGGAGTCAAGTACGAGCCGCCGGCCGCCGGCGCTACCGATGCCGCCGCCAACCCGGAGCTCGGAGAGCAGGACAAGAGTTATTACGTCTTCAATCAAGGCTTGGCAAAAGACTACTTCCTCAAACGTAAAGACGGTAATCTCTGGATCGGCGCAGTGTGGCCCGGAAAGGCCGTCTATACGGACTTCACTCTGGATGCTGCCGCGCGCTGGTGGGGCGACCTGCATCGCGCCTATCTGGATCACGGCGTGGCCGGTATCTGGAACGACATGAATGAGCCGTCCGACTTTCTCGATCAGACCGGCCGCACCCAGATGGATGTCATCACTTACGACGGCGACACGCGCTCGCCTTATGCCGCCAACCGCAACGTCTTTGCGCTGAATGAAGCCCGCGCCACTTACGAGGGACTGGTGCGCTTGCGCCCCAATGATCGCCCCTATGTGATCACGCGCGCGGGATACGCCGGCATCCAGCGCTACTCCACCATGTGGACCGGCGACAATACCGCCACCTGGGATGCCATGGCGCTCAGCATCCCTATGTTTGAAACTCTGGGTCTCTCCGGAGAGCCTTTTGTGGGCGCGGATGCCGGCGGCTTCATCGGCCGCACCAACCCGGAATTACTCGCGCGCTGGTACGAGATCGCCTTCCTGACACCGTTCTGCCGCAACCACGCCCAGCGCGACGCTTACGATCACGAACCCTGGCGCTTCGGTTCCTATTACGAAGACATCATCCGCAAGTACCTCAAGCTCCGCTATCGCCTCCTGCCGTTTCTCTACACGGTGCTCGAGGACGCCCACCGCACCGGCGTGCCCATGTTCCGGCCGTTATTGCTGAATTTCCAAAACGAAGCCAATACGCTCTCCATCGACGACGAATTCATGGTGGGCGCCGACCTCCTGGTCGCGCCCATCCTCGCGCCGGGCATGACGGAACGTCTGGTCTATCTTCCCGAAGGGACCTGGTATGACTATTGGACCGGCCATCAGCTCACCGGCGGCCGCACAGTCCATGCCGCCGCGCCGCTCGAAACCGTGCCGCTGTTCGTGCGCGGCGGCGCCATCATCCCGTCCGGGCCCGACATGAACTATGTTGGCGAAAAACCTACCTCGCCGCTAACCTTCACCATCTACCCGGATGCCCAGGACAAAGCACAGACTTCGCTTTATGAGGACGACGGAGTAAGTCCCGCGTACACCAACGGAGTTCTGCGCCGCACCAATATCACTTATGCCGCTGGCGCAATCGATGTAAGTGCGCCCACCGGCACTTACCAGCCCGGTCCCCGCAGTTTTGTATTTTTAAAACGTACAGGCGGCGGCGCACCCGTCCAGCGATCCGACGACGGCCGCCCCCACCGCCTCCAACTCCCCTAAATCTACGGGAAGCAGTCGTCGGCGGCTGTTGAATAATATGTCCGGACGAGCGTGCCGCCGCTCAGCTTGGCGTTCACGCCTTCGCAGACATCGGCGAGTTCTTCCCAATCGCCCTCCTCGACCTGTGAGATCCAGCCGGTGGGCGGCTCGGGGTCGGTGATGGCTTCCACCACTTCCTCGGAGAGGGCGATGGTGACTCGGGGAACGGTTTTCTCCTTGGGGTGGCCCGAGAGGACCCACCCGTAGTGGACCTCGGTGTTCTTGTAGTGGAAGGAGTCATGCCGGCCGCTGTCGTCCTGCTGACCGCCAAGGTCCGTGCTGGCGGCGATTATGCCGGGCGGCATGATGACCATGTAAAGCGTCTTGTCGGGCGGAGCCGCGGTTCCATCAGTGATCAGACGGGTCACCAGGGCCACCACATCCGCCGGGTCATCGAAGAGCTTCGGCGGCGTGGTGGGTTCCATCACCGACTTGTCCAGCGCGATTCCGCTGATATCGACGCCGTATTGCGTGAGGCCAGCGAGGTATTCCGCGCTCAGAATTTTCCTGGCCGCCTTTTCGATTTTGGAGGTGTCCGGGCTCTTCTGCCAATGAGCGCCCCAAAAGATCAGTTGCACCTTTACGTTCGAGAGGACCTGGCCGCCATTTAGTGTGAATGTGTGATGTTGTGCCATAGTTTGCTCCGTCTAGTGAATGATCATACCCGGAACGCACGGATGTGCCGCGCTTTCGCCGGTATCGATAGCACGAAACACGGATGGTCTTATCCTGCGCAGACCACTCGGGCCGGGCGGCGGGACGGCGCGTTTACTCAAGAGCCCCGACGCCTCCAGGCTCACCAGTTCCACTCTGCGTAAACCCGGGGGAAGGTCCCCGGGTTTAACGGGATCCAGCACGGCGACGGCGCCGTCGAGGAACTCCACTTTGACGCCGAGGGCCGCCAGCTTTTCCTGGGGTATCGCGGCTCCCGCCTTGCTCAGGCGGACCAGCGCCTGGAATGCCTTGGTCGAATGCGGGTTTCGCGTCTCCCGGGCGATCTTGTGATCTTCCTGAGCATAGACGTGGAGATTCACGGTGCCATCGACAGGCGGGTCCGGACTCCACAGCAGGTTCTCGACGTGGAATTTCTCGCAGGGATCGAAATCGAAGGTGGTCACATAGACGACGCCCAGCTTTTCCTTCGGTATGGTGATGTGAGGGTGTTTCAAGCCAGGCCCATAGTTGGTGCTCCCGTTCTTATCGTTGTCCACCGATAGGGCGGTGTAGATCTGCTTCGGATGGGGGAGGATCCAGGAACAGTAGACTCTGGTCTGGTAGTCGGCCGCCAGGCCGCCAGTCATCGACATGATCTTTGAGAATGGAGGGGCTTTGCCGTTGTTTTTGGCGCCGCGCAAGGTATAGCGCCGCCCTCTGACAAGCGGCTCCAGGGCGCCTGGCTGCCATCGTCCCGCCAGGTTGTCGTGATCGGCGACCTCCGGTGCCAGTACCTCGATGCCGTCCGGCCCCGGAACGAAAGCAAACGTTCCATGCCACACGATGTTGAGCGTTTTAGGGTATTCGCAAGGTTGAGTGGCCATTTCTGAGTCTCCCTTTCCAGATCTGTTATTGCACGTTATAGACTTGAATGCCTGCCCAATAATAGGGGTGCCGGTAACCGTCAGTCGTGCGCACAGCGGCCGCGGCTCTGCGCAGTGAGTCCTCTACCTTCATGTCCGCGAACAGCCCCGCATACAACTCGCCCATGAATTGCTGCGTGGGGGCCGAGGCCAGGTTCCAGAGGCTGGCTACCACATTCTCGGCGCCGACCCGCAGGAAGGCCCGCACCAGGCTCTGCGGATCTCCGGGGCCGTTGCGCTCGCCGGAGCCTGTCGCGCAGCCGGAAAGCACGGCCAATCGGCAGCGCGAGAGATGCAGGCTCTGGATCTCCGAAGCCGACAGCAGGGCCATTCCGCCGGAAACGCCGCGCAAGACGAGGCCGCCTCCATCACCACCATAGCCGTGGCCGGCGAAGTGAAAGATCTCGGCGCCAGCCAGCCGCTCACGAACGTCACTCAGTGTAGCCGCGCGTCCTTCCAAGGGGCCGGGTGCGCCGAAGCGCTTGCAGACCTGCTCGGCCTCGCGGCGGGCATCGGACAGCGGGGGCAGGTTCTCGCCGCTGATCAGCGGCTCGCCTACCGCTAGAACGTTTCTCACAGACGACAGCTTCATGCCTGGGGCTTTGGGAGGAAGGACCGCGACGCGGCTTCTCACCGCAAAGTCTTCGGACCAGTAATGCCCGTTGGTCCGGACCAATGCCGGCCACGGCACCGCGGAGGCCGGACCGTCGCCCTCGATCACCAGCGTACGCACTCCCGCCAACTCCTTTTCCCAATCGCCCAGGAGCATTTGCGAGAGCTGTCGCCCGTCGGCCCGCACCACGCCCACGGGAGATCGCGGGTTTGCACAGCCCCGCACCAGCCCGCCGGCGGCCTCTCGGACCGCATTTGGCTTGTCGGGGAGCCAACGAAATTTAAATTCTTGCGGCGTTCCAAGCCAGATACCGACTCCTGACGGCAACTCGGCAAACGACAGGACCGCCTCGCCGGGTTGGACCTCGGGAAAACGCTGCGGCGCGGCTCCCCGGCCGAAGAGGGCGGTCCTATAGCGCGCCCATAGCTCCCAAGACTGGCGGGCGTTGGCCCCACTACGAATCTCGCATTCCACCAGCGCGCGATAGGTATCTCCCAGTGCATGCGTCCAGGAGAGGCGATCGGCTTCGGGCAGTTTCGACCCGCCGTTATTTCCCATCTCCAGAGCGATGGACAACACTCTCCTGGCTTCGGCATATTCGCCACGCTTCAGCCGCAGCTTGCCCATCAAGGTGTTGAACCAGAGGGCGTCAAGGGCATCCAAAACCTGATCCCCTAAGTTCTCGAGCTGAGCAAGCGGCTTATTTACCTCGCCCGCGCTAGCCTCCGCTTCTGCAAGTTCGACGGCATGGATGGCACGCCAAGACGGCTGGGCAGCGACGGGCAGCTTAGCGAGCCAAGCGTAACTTTCTTTCAGATGTTGGTCGGCGGGGCCATCCAGGCCCACCAGCATTTCCGTCAACGCGCGCTGGTGCAGCGTGGCAGCCTGCACGGCGGGGCGATTGAGATGAGAGATGGTTTCTGCCGCCTCTCTAGCCCAGGCTGCGGCCGAGTAAGGAAGGTCGACTTGCGGATCCATCAGGCTGAGTTGGGTATACAAGTCGTGGGCGCGGATGGAGGGGTATCGGCCCGACCAGTAGAGCGAAAGGCCGCGCATGATGTTCTGCGACGCAGTGGACCGGTTGCCCATTTCTCTCTGCCAAGCCGCACTGGCGGTAAGGACGCGCAGCAGAAGCACAGGATAATTAAACTGCCCGGCGGCCTGCATGGCTTCCTGATGCGTGGCCCAAGCCTGGTCGAAGTCGCCGCCAAACTTCTCACAGAGGGCGGCCTCGGAAAGAGTCTCCGTCAAGATCCAGGAGTACCCCTTCCGGCGCAGCCCACTTTGGAGTGATCTTCCCGCGCTGGCGCACTCCGCGCTGTTACCCAAGCGACCCACGTACATCAGCACTAATTGGGCACGCGGGGCCCCGGCCTCGATGCCGACGGCTTTGAACGAGCGGAGCGCGGTTTCCGCTTCGGCAGAGCTTTTTTTCCAATCGTCGATGTCCCACGCGTCTAGCGCGCGCCCGAGCGCCACGAACGCTTCAGTCGCCGTTCGGGAGTGCGGCGTCCGCAGTACGTCCCGCAACCAGTTGTCGTGGTGACGATCCACGAAAATGCGTGCCATGTTTCTCAGAATCTGCCCGGTGGCGGCATCCGCATCGGAGCCATAATATTGCGGCAGCAGCCGGGATACGGCGACTTTGAGGTACTCTTCATCCCGCGCGAAGTGTTGATCCCAAGGGACGCCTCCACGCAATTCGGTTACTAAGGCCTCTGGGGTTGTGCGTTGGGCGTAGACCCGCTGCTGGTCGAGTTTTTTTTTAAGTCGTTCAGGTGCTGGCGGGCCTCGGCGGCCCATGGGCTGGTTGAATCGAGTCGCAAATAGGTTTCCCACGCTTCTCGCGCAACGTGGACGACCGAAATCCGCTCGGCTGCCAGCGCATAATCGAAAGCCAGGGTGGCATCCTCGTTATTGAGGCGTACACCTTTCGACAGAGCTTCGAAGGCCAACTGGTAATACTTCGAGTCTTCGCTCTTTTCCGCCTCGGCCTTCTGGAAATAGGCCGCGCCGAGGTCGGTGAGGATGCCCGTATCCGTGGGGCGGAGCGAACGGGCGCGCTCCAGTTCGGGAATCGCCTTATCGTAATCGCCCGCAATCAGGTCCGCCGTGCCTTCCAAGTGCAGCCAATTGGGATCGTCCGGATGGGCTTCGGTGCCGTGCTTGATATACGGGACGGCTTCCGCCAAGGGGTTTGACGCACTGAACAGGGACCTTTCGGTGCCTCTTTCTACGTGGACCTGGCTGTAGGAAGCTCCCGGCAGGCGCATTTCCATGGAGCGTTTCTCGCTATAGGCCTGTGCCAGCAGACGCGCGGTAGCCGTGGTGCTGCCAACCCATGCAAACTGGTAGCAGGCCCCGCCGACGGCGGCCGCCGCAACCAGCCCGACGGCGGCGCGCCGCCACCACAGCGCCAGCCCTCCGGCGATTTGCTGAAAAAGGCCCTCGGGCGGCGCCAGACGCCGGGCCAGCGACCGCCGGTTACGAGCGTTCGCCAACCTGGCCTTGCCGGCCATCTCCTGTTCCTCAGCCGTGGCTGGCTCCGCCAGATCCTGCACGGCTTCGCGCAAGACCGTGCCGCACCAATCGCACTCCGCGGCATGTGACAGCAGTTCATCGGCTTCGCCATGATCCAGCAGCCCTGGGACGAGCATCCGGAGCCTGTCTTCGTCCGGACAATCCGGTTGCTTCTCGGGCCGCCTGTAGACCCTGGCGCCGGCCCGCAGCCGCTCGATTGGGTCGTCGTTGTCGGTTTCCCCAAGATTCATACGCTACCTTAAGAACGACTTTTTCACGGCGTTACCTTCACTCGCCGCGCACTCGCCGCGCCGGAAACTCTCCCGGAGCAACCGGCCGAGGCGGCCCAGGACGCTTTCGACACCCTCCACCGTCAGGTTAAAGGCAGGCAATGCCGCGATTTCCTTGGCTGACATGCCCTGCCGGCAGTATAGCCAGAAAATCCGGCGATCGCGTTCGGATACGTGCTGTCGGAGCCAATCGTCGACCTCCCGTATCAGCAGGTCCCAGTCGGTCCGGTTCGGTATGGCGACGTCCAGCCGGTCGGCGGAGGACTCCTGGAAACGCTTGTAATTCTTCGATTTAAAGTAATCCTGCGCTACGCGCTCGGCAATAATGCGGATGTAGCCGAAGGCCGAGTCCGGGAACAACGGCACGAAGTCGCGCAGCAATCTGGCCTGGTTGGCGCTCAATTTGAGATAGACTTCCTGCACGATGTCGTCACGCACATCGGGACGAATTTCCAGATGCCGGCGGCCAACCCGCGAAACGGTGGCGACGATCAATGTATTAAAAGTACGGATGAAATGCTCCCAAGCCCGCCAGTTGTTCGTGTTGGCGCAGGCGCGCAGCAGGTCTTCCGGCGTCTCTTCGTCGACACCCAGTCCGGCCAGGCCCGCCACGCGTTTGAGGTCCAGCGGCTCGGTCCGGGCACACTCAGCCGCGCGCCCGTTCTGGCCGGGATCGTCGCTGCCAGGTTCCCCCCTTGGCATACTGGTATAAACAACGATAACAATGCGTTATTCCCTCTTTCGCGGCGCGTAATTCTGACGAATTCTGACGTTCAGCCGTCCGATTACTCCCTCGACGCCCTTCACGGTGAGCGCTACCCCCGGAATGGCCGAGATTTCCTTGGCGGTCAGGCCTTGCCTGTTATAGAGCCAGAAGATTCGGCGATCCCGGTCGCTGGCGAATTGGCGCAGAAAATCGTCGATTTCGCGCCGAAACTGCTGCCAGCCGGCTTCATCGCGCGCGGGGAAATCTGCCAGGTCCACCGGGGAATCGGGAGTGCGCTCGAAGTTCTTTGATTTCAGGCAGTCATGCGCGGAGCGCGCGGCCACTACCTGGACGTAGCCGAATGCCGATCCGGGATGCCGGGACTCGAAATCGCCCAAGGCCCGTGCTGGCTTGACCGCGAACTTCAGATAGACTTCCTGCACCAGGTCGTCGCACAGATCGCGGCTGAAGTTCGCATAGCGCCGCCCAACGCGCGCCACAGTGACGTAAATCAGCGTAGAAAAACGCCGAATGAACTCATCCCATGCGGCGCAATCACCCAAATTGGCGCATAGGCGCAGTAAATCATCCGGCGTTACGTTCTTATACTTGTCTGACAGTGAGGAAATCGTATCATGGCGTTAGGCCGCGCACAAATGCCGCGGCGTGCACGGCGCGTCACGCAGAGCAGGGGAAAAATGCATTACAATGTGTTCGAGAGCTAGTTGCAACTATGTTGCAGACACTGATCATCACCCTGCGCGAGGGAGTGGAGGCCGCCCTGGTAGTCGCCATCGCCATCGCCTACCTGCGAAAAATCGGACGGGGGGACCTCCTTCCCGCCGTATACCGGGCCTTTGGAACCGCTGTAATTGCTAGCGTTGGCTTCGCCTGGATGCTCTCCCGGCTGCACTTGGGGGAAGATGCGTATGAGGGCTGGACGCTGCTGGCAAGCGCCGTGTTCGTGTTCAGCATGGTGCTCTGGATGAACCGCCACGCGCGCGGGCTAAAGGGCGAAATTGAAACTCAGTTGCAACAACGAAGCGGCGCCGCCAGCCGCTGGGGGATCTTCTTTTTCGTTTTTCTGATGGTGTTCCGGGAGGGCGTGGAGACCGTCCTGATGCTGACGGCGGTAAAGTTCGATACCTCCGGCGTGCTGGATATTGCAGGAGTTGCGCTGGGTCTTGGTCTGGCGATTCTGTTTGGCGTGAGCTTCGTGCGAGGCACCATCCGCATCAATCTGCGCAGTTTCTTCCGTATGACCACGGTCATCCTGATGGTAGTGGTTCTGCAACTGGCTATCACCGGACTACACGAATTATCCGAAAACCAGGTGTTGCCCAGCAGCCGTCAGGAGATGGCCCTGATCGGTCCGATTGTGAGCAACGAAGTCTTCTTCTTTGTCGGCATTCTGGCGCTGGCGGGCGCCATGCTGCTGATGGAATATCGCAAGCGCAGCGCGCCGGTGCTGGCCGGTCTGGAAGGCGCTGCGCTGCGCAAGGCGCGCTGGAGCGCGCGGCGGGAACGCACCTGGATGACGGCTTCGTGCCTGGCTACGGGCCTGTTCATCCTGAGCATCACGGCCGAATTCATCTACGCCAAATCCACCACGGAATTGTCGGCGGCGATTCCGGTTTCGGTAGTGAACGGCAAGGTGTCGATTCCGGTGGCCACGGTGAGCGACGGCAACCTGCACCGCTTTGCGCTGGAGGAGAACGGGGTGCACGTGCGCTTCATCGTGATCCGCCGGCCGGACCAGTCGATGGAGGCGGCCTTCGATGCGTGCGAGATTTGCGGCAACCAGGGCTACTATCAAAAAGGCACAAACGTGATCTGCAAGAACTGCGCATCCGCCATCTTCATTCCGAGCATCGGGGTGCGCGGCGGCTGCAATCCCATCCCCATCGCGTCGCAGGTGGAAGGCGATCAATTGGTGATTGCCGCGGATCAACTGGTTCCCGGCGTGAAGATCTTCCACGATCCCAGCTAGCATCCATGTTCCTGCGCTTTGTCAGCCAATCCATTCGCCGGTCGCCGCGCCGCAAGGCCATGACGGTGGCGGCGGTGGCCATGGGGGCGGCGGTGGCCACGGCGATGCTGGGCGTGATGCTGGATATCGGCGATCGGGTGAGCCGCGAGCTACGCAGCCTGGGCGCAAACCTGATGGTGACGCCCAAGGCGCGGTCACTGCCCGTGGAGATCGGCGGCATCAGCTACCGCCCGGTGTCCGCGGCGGACTACATCCCGGAAGCGCAGATCGTCCGGATCAAATCCACATTCTGGCAATTGAATATCACGGGCTTCGCGCCCATCTTGAACGCCGCGGCCCCCCTGGGCGGGTTGGACGTGCCGGTGGAGGGGGTCTGGTTCCGGAGACGCCTGCGTGGCGCGGACGGGTCGACGCTCGAAGCGGGGCTGCGCACGGTGAGCGGCGCGTGGAAGGTGGACGGACGCTGGATCGACGACGGCGACCGCAACGACAGCGCCGTGGATGCCATGGTGGGCGGCGCGGTAGCCCGGCGACTGGGCCTGCGGCCCGGCGGCGCGGTGCAACTGTTCGGTCAGCCATTTACCGTTGCGGGCATCATCTCGACCGGCGGCGATGAGGAAGACCGCATCTTCGTGCGGCTGGAAGTCTTGCAGCGCCTGGTGAACCGGGCGGGCCAGGTGGACGCAGTGCAGGTAGGCGCACTGACCAAGCCCGAGGACGAGTTTGCCCGCAAGAATCCGGCCAAAATGACGCCCAAGGAATATGACCGCTGGTACTGCACGCCGTACATCAGCTCCATAGCGCACCAGATCGAGGAAGTGCTGCCCATGGCGGTGGCCAGGCCCATCTGGCGGGTAGCCGATAACGAGGGCAAGGTGCTGGGTAAGATCCGCGGGCTGATGCTGCTGATCTCGCTGGCGGCGCTGGTTTCGGCGGGGCTGACGGTGTGGAGCGTGATGGCCACGACGGTGCTGGAGCGGCGCGGAGAGATCGGGATTATGCAGGCGACCGGTGCGAGCAATGGACTGGTGGCGGCACTGTTCTCGGCGGAGGTGGCGCTGGAGGGCGCGGCGGGCGGGCTGATCGGTTCGTGGGCGGGTCTGCTGCTGGCCGGCTGGGTGGGCCGCACGGTGTTCCAGACGCCGCTGGAGATTCCTGGAATGCTGGGTCCGGTGGTGGTAGGGGCGGCGGTGATCGCGTCGGTGGCGGGCGCGGCGCAACCATTACGCCGGGCGCTGCTGCTGGAGCCGGCGGTCACCTTGCGGGGAGGCGAATGATGTTCTGGGACTTCGTGATCCGCGCCGTACGCTTTCGCAAGCGCCGCCTGACGCTGGCTTTTGCCGCACTGGCGGTGGCCGCTACGCTGGCCACGGCGCTGTTCTCGGTGTACTCGGATATCGACCGCAAGATGCGCGTGCAGTTTCGCGGGTACGGCGCGAACATCGTCATATCGCCCGCGGCCGGCGCGCAGACGGTCCCGTTGGCGGCGGTGGCACTGGCGGAACGGCAAGGCGCCGTAGCCGCGCCATTCATCTACGCGGTAGGCAGCCTCAAAGGCGAGCCGGTAGTAGTGGCGGGAATTGACTTCCGGCGCGCCGGCCCGTTGACCAGTTACTGGCGGGTGGACGGCGCGCGCGTGGGGGGGCCGGGCGAGTGCCTGGCGGGCAGCAGCGCCGCCGCGCATTTCCATTTGCAGATCGGACAGAAGCTGGATCTGGAAGGGGCGCCCTGCACGCTGCGTGGCATCGTAGCCAGCGGAGGCGCGGAAGACGCCCAGGTGATGGTCCCGCTGGAGTCCGCGGCGCAACTGGCGAATCTCCACGATGCTGCCAGTCTGGTACAGGTGCGCGCGGATGGCGAACGGCTGGCGCAGGTGCAGACGGCGCTGGCGCAGGCGCTTCCCGGCGCCGATGTGCGCGTGCTGCACGCGGTCGCTGAAACCGAAGCCAACGTAGTGCTGAAGATCCGCTCCACGCTGTTTCTGTTGACCGCACTGGTTCTGGTCATCACCACGTTGTGCGTCACCAGCAATTTCAGCGCGCTGGTGCTGGAGCGCAGCCAGGAGATCGGGATACTGAAAGCCATCGGCGCGGCGGAAAAGAAGATTGCGGCGCTGTTCCTGTCGGAGAGCCTGATCCTGGGCCTGGCATCCACCGCGGCGGGCTATGCCGGCGGACTGCTGGTGGCCTGGTGGATCGGGCGGCAGATTTTCCCGGAATCCGCCGGCGCCGGCGTGGGTGTAAACTATGGCGTGTTCCTGCCGGTGGCCGGCGTGACACTGGCGGTGGCGGGAGGGGCTACGCTGGCAGCCGCGGCGCGCATCTGGCGCATCAAGCCGGCCGTGATCCTGCGCGGAGAGTAGAAGCGGAT
>DATGGM010000185.1:0-18433 GCA_035308525.1 Bryobacteraceae bacterium | reverse complement strand
GGTTAGGACTCTGTGAGTGTAGGGCGCGCGTCACCCTCGTTGTTTTGTCTCCATAACACGGGCTGGCGGGAAGAAGTTGTGGTGCGGCGCCACTTTTCTTGTACCCTCCGGCTATAGTTGTCCTATGAAACTATCGCTTGCCACGCTCCTCCTCGCCGCACTCGCCGGCGCCCAGACCCCCGCTGTCTACCCCCAGCAGGACGGCTTCGTAGACGCCCACGGGGTGTTGATCTACTATCAGACGCTCGGCCAGGGAACGCCCCTCCTGATCGTCCATGGCGGCCCGGGCGCCTCCCACGATTATTTCCTCCCGTACCTCCTGCCTCTGGCCCGCCATCATAAGCTGATCTTCATCGACGAGCGTGGATCCGGCAAGTCCGAAAAGCTCGAAGATCCGTCCGGCTATACGGTCGAAAACATGGTGGAAGATACGGAAGCCGTACGGCAGGGCCTCAAGCTGGGGCGCATCAGCCTGTTGGGTCATTCCTATGGCGGCGTGCTGGCCGAGGCTTACGCCCTCAAGTACCAGGCTAATCTGACGCATCTCGTTTTATGCAGCACGTTCCACAGCACCGCCAAAATGAACGATGTGCTGCGCCGAATACTGGCGGATGCGACGCCGGAACTGCGCGATCGCATCCAGTCTCTCGAAAAAGCGGGTCTCTACGGCAAGGGGAAAGACTACGAGAAGAACCGCTACCCCAACGATTACATGGTCGCGGCCTGGGCGGAGGGTTACTTCCCCTATCTCTACCAGCGGCGGCCCGACCCCAATTACGATCCCATCGCCAACGGCAACATGGCCTGGGACCTTTACCGGGAGATGTGGGGATCGCATGGCGAGTACGTGATCGATGGCAACCTGAAATCGGTGGAATATGCCGATCGCCTGAATACCATCAAGGCGCCCACCTTGATCACAGCCGGCGATCACGACGAATGCGCGCCGTCGCTGGCCGAAGAGATGCACCGCCTGATCGGCGGTTCGAAGCTGGTGATCTTCCCGCAGAGCGGCCACATGACTTTTGTCGATCAGCCGGGCCTCTTTATCAAAACAGTGGACGACTTCCTGGCCAGATAGGCTACCCCTTGAAATTTCCCGTGTAATGGGCATACATTTGAACTAGAGGCGGAGATTTCAGATGAGACTGTCTTTTATAGTGCCACTTTTCCTGGCCACCGGGCTGGCTATGTTCGGCCAGCAGAACATGCCCAAGATGAATACGGTCGATCCGGGGAACGGGAAAGCAGGGGACGAGATCACGGTAGCTGGGGAGAATCTGGAAAAAGCGCAGGTGGCCAAGGTTTATCTGACGGATGGCAAGAACGACGTTTTGGTGGATGTAACGGAGCAAAGCGCCACCAGCCTCAAGTTCAAGATCCCCTCCAAAGCCACGGCGGGCCGTTTCGCCCTGATGCTGCTGACCACGGGCAAGGAACCCAAGCTCATCGAGCAGCCGGTTAAGCTCACGGTCGAGTAAGGTCCTAGCGCTTCTCGCGGCGGTAAGGAGAAGCGATGTAGCGGCGCGACTCCCTGGCCGCTTCGGCCTCGGGGGCAAAGGCCATAGCTTTCTTGTATGCCTCGATAGCCAGTTCGTGGCGCTGCTTGAGATCGTAAATCTGGCCCACCCGCATCCACGCCAGTACTCCAGTATTCAAGTCCACATTGGCGGCATGCGCCGTCACCTTCTGCATGTTCGCCAGGGCGGCGTCCAGGTTGCCATACCAGAACTGGATGGTTCCCAACTGATAATCAATCGCCTCCGGGGGCACCCCCGCATAGCCTGGCGCTCCCTGCTGTTTCAGCTGCGCCACCTGTTCCACGCATTGGACGGCTTTCTTGCCGTCGCCCAATCCGGAATAAAGGCCAGCCTGCTCGAACCGCAGCAGGTAATTGCGCGGGAGGCGCGCAATCAGCCCCTCCACCACCGGGAGAGCCTTGGCAGGCTGGTGTTCGCGGCGATAGATCGCCGCCAGAAAGATCTGGGCGTCGATCCGGTTGACCGATCCGTGCGCCGCCACCTGCTCCACTATCCGGATGCCGCGCTCCCTGTCGCCGTGGAAGCCGATCAGAAACCCGAACATCTTGTACATCGCGGGCAGGCTGCCGATCACATAGTCGTGCAGACCCAACACCAGGCGCGCATCCACGTTCGACGGGTCGAGTTCGCTCACCCGGCCGTGCATTTTGCGCGCGGTGGTGGCATCGTGCAGCGCGGCCACCCAGTCCTTCTGCACCAGGAAATAGTAGTTCGACCGCAGGCCGTAGGTGATGCCCATGGCATACAGCGCGGCGGTGTCCTTAGAATTGCGGCGCAGCCGCGCCTGCTCCAGGTCGAGGGCCTTGCGAATCTCGTCCAGAAACCGTTTCTGCGTCGCGGGCGAGGGATTCAGCTTCGCGCGGCGCAACAGGGAATTGCCGCCGGTCACCAATTCGCTTTCGAGCGCCCCATCGCGGAACATCTCCTGGAACACCACGGTTTCGGCAGCGTGATTGTGCAGATCCGGGTCGTTGGGGTCCAGTGCGATCGCCCGGTCGAAGGCGGCCAGCGCCTGATCGTATTCCAGGTTGTAGAAGTGCTCGAAGCCTTCGTCCACCAGGCTGGATCCGGCGGACAGGCGCGCGGCCAGGCAGACTAACGCGGCGAGAGCAGCTCTCCACACCGCGGTTCTAACGCCGCACCTTGCGCATCCAGTCGCCCCAGCTCAGGCCCGCGCGCGCCATCAGCGCGCCGAGCACCACCGCCCAGGCCATGCGCGTCCAGAACGCCGCTACGCTCGGCTCCACATGCGTGAATACGTTGCGCACCCAATCCGTGGTGCTGGGAATGAAGAATGGAAAGTACCCGGATCCGAAGAACCAGTTGCGGGCCGCGGGCGACATCAGAAAATCGGCGAACGGCCACTGCACCGCTGCCAGCGCGATCACGAAAATAGGAGCGATCGCCGCGGCCCGCGCCCAATAGCTCCAGCGCTGCCAATAGGGCCGCGTCAGGTCCAGCAAAAACGCGGGCACAATCACCAGAATTGGAAAATCGGGCGGCACGAAGCGGTCCACATGCTGGTAGACCGGCCCCAGCTTGGGCTCCGCCGGAAACAACGGCAGAATCCAGACATACAACAGGTTCAGCACGGTGTAGATGCCCACCACCACCGTCCCGGACCAGCGGAAATCCGACATCCGGTATAACCCTGCCAGGAAGAAACACGCTCCCAGCGTCATCAGCAGATAGAACAGCGCGCTGTGCATGTAGTTGCGCAGCAGGTATTCCTGAAAGATGCCGAATGACGTGACCAGCAGGAAGGTGTAGGTGTACAGCAAGAGGGCCTGCAGCTTGGTGCGCAGCGCCCCCTGCGCGTGACTGAGATGCCCCAGAATCATCAGGAGCGTTCCGACACGGATCACCAGGATCCCGAAGATCAGCAGCACGTGCGGCGGGCTGAGCACCTTCACATCCAGGCCGTAGGCGTCATGCCACCAGTTGTCGAACGGCCCGGAAGTGATCATGGCGATGCCGCCCCAGGCGCACACGAAGGCCCCCAGCGGGCCGCGGAATCCCCAGATGCGCACGGAACTGCCGAGTGCTTGCGCCGAGTGGCCGAACGAGCTCGACAGGATCAGGTAGCCGCACGCAATGCCCGCCAGCACGCCGCAAAGATAGATCAACATGTGCGGCGCGGTCCAGAAGGTGTCGCGGCCGACGCTCTTGTGCCAGGAAATGTCCCAGATGCCGCCGATGGACGCGGACGTAATGGCGATAATGCAGGTGGTGATATACCAGGGGACCGTTGCGGTGCGCTCGGCCGCGGTTTCCGCCCAGGTAATGGTGGCGCTTTGAGCCATTGGCAGGTGCCCTCCGGTCTCCTATCAATGTACCATTGGGAAATCGGAATTCCGAAAGGAGATTCCCAATGAGCGCCTCTTCCCAGACCGCGCCGGCCGTGGATGCGCCACCGCAGTGGAGCCTGGCCACCCGCGCCGCCTTTCGCTTCTGCTTCGTCTATTTCCTGCTCTTCTGCCTCAGCACGCAAATCCTTGGCGGCCTCTTTCCCATTCCCAAGGTGGATATCCCGGCGCTGGGTGAGATTACTCCAGTGCGCCAGATAGTCCTGTGGACCGCCACGCACGTTTTTCGCGCCGGCAAACCGCCCATCTACAACGAAACCGGCAGCGGCGACCGTACGTTCGACTGGGTGCTGCAGTTCTGCGTGCTGGTGGCGGCGGCGCCGGCCACTGTCATCTGGCAGCTTCTGGAACGCCGCCGCACCAATCACGCGACGCTCTACAAGTGGTTCCGCCTTTTCATCCGCTTCGCGCTCGCCTCTCAAATGCTGGTTTACGGGATGGTGAAGGCCGTTCCACTTCAGATGCCGTATCCCTTCCTCGCGCAATTGCTCGAGCCTTTCGGCAGTTTCTCTCCGATGGGCGTGCTCTGGTCTTCAATTGGCGCGTCGCCGGGCTATGAGATCTTTGCCGGCTGCGCGGAGATGCTGGGCGGCATCCTGCTGATCATCCCCCGTACCACGACGTTCGGCGCGCTGGTTTGCCTGGCGGACCTGACGCAGGTCTTCGTGCTGAACATGACGTACGACGTCCCAGTGAAGCTCTTCTCGTTTCATCTGATCCTGCTGGCCGTGTTCCTTTTGGCGCCCGATCTGCCGCGCCTGGCGGGCTTTTTCTTGCTCCGGCGCGAGACCAGGCTGTCCACCGAGCCGCCTCTCTTTGGTACGCGCCGGGCCAACCGGACCGCCCTGGCGGCGCAAATCGTCTTCGGCATCCTGCTGATCGCCGGCAACGCATACGGCGCCTGGGACTCCTGGCACAAGTACGGCGCTGGACGGCCGAAGCCGGAACTGTATGGCATCTGGAATGTGGAGCAGATGTCCATCGACGGCCAGGTCCGGCCGCCGCTCCTCACCGATCGTGAACGCTGGCGGCGGGCCATCTTCGACTTCCCTGGATCGATGGCCTTCGAGCGCCTGGACAATACGCTGGAATATTACGGCGCCGCCCTCGATTCTAAAAGCAAAACCTTGACGCTGACCAAAGGCAACGACAAGAAGTGGAAATCCGTCCTGGCGTTCCAACGCCCGTCAAAAGACCAGTTGGCCCTGGAGGGCGACTGGAACGGCCACAAGGTTCAGATGCAGTTCCGGCTGGTCGACAGCGGCAAGTTCATGCTCCAGAGCCGCGGCTTCCACTGGATCGCGGAATACCCGTTCAATCGCTGATTGCCCTACTCCGGCGGCGGGTCGGAGAACACGATGGCTTCGCGAAAGCCCCTGGTCTTGACGGCGGCGTAAATGACCCCGACCGTCAACCAGATTCCACCGGCGACCAGCGCAGGCTTGTGCAGGCTGGTCCAGATCGCCAGGCAGAAGATGAACCCCAGCACGGGCGGAAGGAACGCGCCCACGGACTTGCGGTCACTGCGGAAGAAATAATGGATGCACGCCGCGGCGTTCACTCCCATGAATCCGATGATGGCTCCGAAGTTGAGCAGCTCCGCGCCTAGTTGGTAGGTCATAGCGAAAGCCCCCAACAGAGCCAGCACGCCCACGAAGAGCACGTTGTTGCGCGGAATGCCGTGCTTGGGCTCGATCGCTCCAAAGAAGCCGCGCGGGATGGTGTTGTCGCGGCCCATGCCGTAAAGCAGGCGGGCCGCGCCGAGCTGCGATCCCATGCCGGAGCCGATGGTGGCGACCAGCAGGGTTATATTCACCGCGTGGAAAAGCAGCGGTCCACCGGCACGCCCGGCCACGTAGGAGAAGGCCGTGTCTACGTCGGGGTAGCTGCGGAAGTCGGGCCAAATCAGTTGTCCGGCGTAGACCTCCGCGGAGGCCAGCACGCCCGTAATCAGGCATGTCAGCACGGTTGCCAGCAGGATGTTGCGCCGCGGGTTATGCGCTTCTTCGGAGAGCGTGGAGATACCGTCAAACCCGATGTAGGTGAGCACCGCGACGGAAGTGCCGGTGGAGATGCGGTTCCAGGTGAAAGTGGCCGGGTCGTAGAACGGCTGCGTGAAGGAGACCCCATGCTGATGCATGATGTAGCGCACGGCGGCGACGAAGAAATACAAGACCACCACACACATCGCCAGCACCAGCACTTCGTTCGTGCGGGCCGTCGCGCGAATGCCGCGCAGGTTCAACAGCGTGAATAGCACCGCGAAGAATACCGCCCACACCGCGTACGGAATCTCCGGCACCAGGTTCAAGGCCGCCTTGCTGCACCAGATGGTGCAGATAATGGGGTTCAGGATGTAATCCATCGCCAGGCTCCATCCTGTCACGAAGCCCAAGCTGGAATTGATCTCGCGGCCTACGTACGTGTAGGCCGAGCCGGCGCTGGGATAGGCGCGCGCCATGCGGCCGTAGCTGATGGCGGTGAACAGCATCGCCACCATGGCGATCAGCACCGTGGTGACTACGTGGCCGTGCGCCACCTGGCTGACCACACCGAACGGCGGCATCGGCGCTGTGGGCTGTATGAGGATGATTCCGTAGAACACCAGGTCCCACAATCCTAAGGCCCGTTTGAGGTGGGCGCCGGACTGTCCCGTTGACCCCGTACTGGTTGGGCTAGACATGAAGAACTGATTGTTACACACTGCGATTGCCGTGTAGGACCGGCCGGTCCCACCTGGTCGCTATGCTCCGCGGGTGGCGGCGGGAGTGAGGCGGCTGCGGATCTGGTTCATCACGTCCGAAGCCAGGAAGGGCTTACGCAGCACCGGGAAATTGTGTTCCTCGCACAGCGCTTCCTCCTCCGGTGGGAGAATAGTGCCGGTCATCATGATCACCAGCATGCGGGGTTGGTTCTGCAAGAATTCGACGCCCAGCTCCACGCCGTTGCCGTCCGGCAGCATGTAATCGAGCAGCGCGGCGTTGGGTTTCTCGGAGAGCATCAGTTTCTTGGCTTCGGCAGCCGATTCGGCGGTCAGCAGCTTCCACCCGGCATCCGCCATCAGGCGTTCCAGAAAATGCAGCAGATCGCGGTTATCGTCCACCAGCAGCACCGTGGGATGCGCGGGCGTGTGTGCTTCATCGCCCTCCACCGATCGGATGCGGAGGCTGTCGCCATCTTCCGCCAGGTCCACGCGCACGCGTGAGCCGGGGCTCACCTGCCCGGTGGCCACCAGGGTCGCCAGAGGCTGGGTGAGGTTGCGGTGAATGGTGCGGTTAAGCTCGCGCGCGCCATACTCCGCGCTGGTCCCTTTTTCGAGCAAAAACCGGCGCGATTCGAACGGGACTTCCAAAGTGAACGACCGTGCACCGAGCCGGGTATTCACATGGTTCTGCAAATCCGCGATCTGTTGGTCGAGGATGGTGGCAAGCGACTCCGAGGTTAGCGGCTGGTAAGTGATGATGCAATCGATGCGGTTGACGAACTCCGGCGAGAACCGCTTCCGCACCGAAGCCAGCGCGATGTTTTGCAGCTTGCCGGTCAGTTCCACGCGCTCCACCGGTTTGATGGACTGGAACCCGAAATCCGGATTAATCTCGCGCATCATTTCGCGCGCGCCCAGGTTGCTGGTGAGAAACACCAGGCTCTTCTCGAAGTTGACGATCGTGTTGTCGCCCAGCCGCAGGATTCCCTTGTCGAGCACGCCCAGCAGCAGCCGGGTCATGGAAGGCGCGGCCTTCTCGATTTCGTCGAACAGAACCAGCGACAGGTTGCACTTTTCGGTGGTCACGCCGTTGAGCTTCTGCTGGGTCAGCATGGGCTGGGTTTCCCGATGCCCCAGGTAGCCCGGCGGGGCGCCGATCAGCTTGGCCACCTCGTGTTCCATCTGAAACTCGCCGCAGTCGATCTTCAGGACGTTCTTCTCGGAGCCGTGCAGAACCTCGGCCAGCGCTTCGACGGTCTTGGTCTTTCCTGTTCCAGTCGGGCCTAGCAATAGAAAGACGCCCACCGGCCGTCCCTCCGGGGCAAGACCCGCCTGGTACATCTGTATGTACGGCACGATCACCCGGGTGGCCGCCGGCTGCCCCACCACTCTTTGCGATAAAACCGCGATCAGGTTCTCAGCCGGATCGGGCGCCGGCTTGCGCGAACGGCTGGATGATTGGGTGTTCTTGGTGCGCTCCACAGTGCCCTCTGCTTTGATTATATGGGGGCGTCGGTTTCTTCCGTTCCGCCGAGGCCGCTCCTCGGGAGTCACGTGATCGGCCATGATTGTCCTTTAACCGTCATCGCTCCTGCCAGTTAATTTCCCAGCCGGGGCATTCCACGAGAAGTGTGCGGGCGCATGTGACCGGCTGCTGGATTAGTGCCCGTGGCCTGCCAAACTCTACCAATTTTTGCACGGAATCACTTGTGCGATCTGTAATAAAACGTACAGAATACTAAAAGAGACGCCTTGCGGAGTGAGGTGATTACCTGTGGCGGAAGGTGATGCGGCCCTTGGTCAGGTCATAAGGGGACAGCTCGAGGGTCACCTTATCGCCCGCCAGAACGCGGATGCGGTTGCGGCGGAGCCGTCCCGCCAGGTGCGCCAGCACCACGCGATCATGATCCAGTTGCACGCTGAATTTGCCGCTCGGAAATTTCTCTAAAACCGTACCGGTTACTTCAATATTGTCTTCTTTGCTCATAAACCTCCGTAATGGATTCGCCGGCGGGGGCAATCCTGCGCGGGATGCCCCCGCACCTGACCGGCTAGCCCGCCGTGACGTTGGCCGCCTGCAGCCCCTTCGGACCGCGTGTTACTTCGAATTCCACACTGGCGCCCTCATCCAGGCTCCGATAGCCCTCCGTCTGGATGGCAGAGAAGTGTACAAAGACATCCTCCCCGTTTTCCCTCTGGATGAAGCCATAACCTTTGGCTGCATTAAACCACTTCACCGTACCTTTTTCTCTCATCGATGTTTCCTTTTTGCGTAGTGCAAAATCGACCTCCCGCCGCGCATCGGCACAAACACGAAAGGGGGCTGCGGCCTACTCACGCAGCCCCCTTTAGACCTGAATCGACGCGATAACGAGTATCAAAATGCACCTCCAGTATATCTCAGGGCGAAAGGCAAGCGGGGCCAAATTCCTTCGTATTGCAAGGCTTCGGCTAAAACAGGCCTTCAGGGCGCCCCCGGCGCGTCTCCACCAGCGGCGCATTCAGAAATTCCAGGAACGGCGCCATAGCCCTGAAGCGCTTTTCGATCTCCGTAAACAGCTTCGGCGTAGTCACGATCTCCGGTTCCAGCGTGGCGAACAGCAGGAATTGCTTGAAGCGCAGCAGGTCCGCGGCCGGATGATCGCACGCGAATCCCTTGGGCACGCGTGTAAGCTGTTCGCCCTGCATCGCGCCGAACAAGCGCCGGATGGCGCTCGACGCCGCCAGTCGCCGGAACTCCGCGTGCCGGTCGGCGATGCGTGTGCGCACGGCCCGCAGCGTTTCCGGCGGCGGCATGTAGATTCCGCCACCCACGTCCACGCCCTTGTGGGAGATCGCGAAATAATAGCCCGCCGCGCCGTGCTTCTCCATCCCGCGGCGCGCGAACGAGGCCGCGATCTGCATCTTGTACGGCGTCTTATCCGGGCTGAAGCGCGTGTCGCGATAGATGCGGTAAATAGCTTTGCCGGCATCCGTGACGTAATCCGGCGCGAACTTCATCATGGCCTGGTTCATGGCCTGCACCAGTTCCGCCATGGGCGCCTTCACCTTTTCTTCGTAAATCTGCTTGCGCGGCTGAAACCATTCCCGCCGGTTATTGCGGGCCAGCCCGCGGTAAAACGTCATCGCCTCCGGCGGAAAGCCCGGAAATCCGGATCGCATCGTTGGCCTCCTCTATAATTGAGCCATGGACCCCACGCTGGCGCGTCTGTCCGAAATCCCTAATTTAACCGTTTCCCGCGACGCGCCGCTGTCCGCGCACACGCGCTTCGCCATCGGCGGCCCTGCCGATATCTATGCCGAGACCGAGAGCGTGGAATCTTTCATTCAGGCGCTGGCCGTGGCGCGCGCCAGCGGCCTCGACTACATGGTGATGGGCGGCGGCACCAACCTGATCGTATCCGATCGGGGTTTCCGGGGAATCATGCTGCGGTTCGTGGCGCGCCGCATGCTGGCGGCGGGTGATCGCATGCAATGCGACGCCGGAGCCGTGCTGCAGGACCTGGTGGATTTCTCCATCGATCGCGGGCTGCAGGGGCTGGAGACCCTGGCCGGAATTCCGGGCTCGGTAGGCGCGGCGGTCTACGGAAATGCCGGCGCATACGGCCACTCCATCGCGGAGCGCGTGCTCGGCGTGCGCTTCTTCGATGGCCAGCGGGTGCGCGTCTTCGACAACGACGCTTGCGAATTCCACTATCGCGAGAGCGTGTTTAAGCGGCACAAGGAGTGGATCATCTTTTCCACCGAGCTGCACCTGGCCGCCGCCGATGCCGCCATGCTGCGCCAGACCGCTGACGGCATCCTGAAAGTGCGCAACGAGAAGTTCCCCGTCACCATGAAGTGCGCCGGCAGCATCTTCAAGAATTTCCTTTTGGCTGAGCTGCCGCCTTCCGTAGCCGCGGCAGTGCCCGGCAAAGTCATCCGCGAGGGAAAGGTGCCGGCCGCATACTTTCTGGAAGAGGTTGGCGCGAAGGGAATGTCGCGCGGCGATATCCACGTGGCCACTTACCACGCCAATCTGATCTATAACGCCGGCCATGGCACCGCCGCGGATCTCCGCGCGCTGATCGAGGATTTGAAGGCGCGCGTACGTCTCCGGTTCGGCGTCGAACTGGAGGAGGAAGTGCAATACGTGGGCTTCGCCGATGCATGCCCGGTGGGCTAGTCTTTTCCTGGTTTGGGGCGCGGCGCTCTCGGCCGCCGACCTGCACGATGCGGTCACTGCCGCCGATCTGGACGAGGTGCGCGCGCTGGTGGCCGCCGGCGTGGATGTCAACGCGCGCGATCCGCTGGGCGCCACGCCGCTCCATGATGCCGCCTGGACCGGCAATGCGGAAATCGCCGCGCTGCTGCTGGCGCACGGCGCGGATGTGAACGCGCGGCATGCCGAAGCCGGATCCACGCCTCTGGATTACGCCGTCATCAAGAACCATAGGGAAATGGCCGAGTTGTTGCTCGCGCGCGGCGCGGCGGTGGACACCGCCGACCGGTCGGGGGCCACCGCCCTGCACCTGGCGGCCACCCGCGGCTATAAAGAAATGGTGGCGCTGCTCCTGGCGCACGGCGCCACCGTCAACGCACGCGACAAATCGGGCGCGGCGGCGCTCGATGAGGCCGCCTGGAAGGGCTACCGCGACATCGCAGCCCTGCTGCTCGATAAAGGCGCGCGGCTCGACCGGGCTAACGCCGAAACCGGTGCTACCCCGCTCAACGAAGCAGCTATTAAGGGACATGCCGAAGTAGTCGAACTGCTGCTGGCGCGGGGAGCCGATGTAAACGCCCGCGACGGCTCCGGCGCGACTCCGCTCGAAAACGCATCGCGCTTCCGCCACACGGCGGTAGTCGAGCTCCTGATGCAGCACGGCGCCACCTTGGCCGCCAAGGATCAACCGGGTTCCAACCTGTTGGACGACGCGGTGCTCAAAGGCCAGATCGACATGGTGGAGCTGCTCACCGGCAAAGGCGCCGACGTGAACGCGCACAACACGGAAGGCTCGCCGCCCCTGGCGGATGCGGCGCTTAAAGGGTACGCGGCCATCGCCCGCATCCTGCTCGAGCATGGCGCGCGCGTCAACGAGCGCAACTCCGCGGGCGCCGCGCCGCTGCACGACGCGGCTCTGGGCGGGCATCGCGACCTGGCGGAGCTTCTGCTCGACCACGGTGCCGAGATCAACGCCCGCGATGCCACCGGAGCGACGCCGCTTTACAACGCATCCTCCTGGGGACGCCTGGATGTGGTCGAGTTGCTGCTGGCCCGCGGAGCGGACCTGACACTCGCCAACAAGGCCGGTATCACGCCGCTCCAGGGCGCCATCTCGAACGGCTTCGACGACGTGGCTGCCCTGCTCCGCCGGCACGCCGCGCGCTGACAGCGCAGCAGATTTTACAAAATCTCCGTCACCGCGCAGAAACTCGCGGGCTATAATCGTGTTGCTATGTGCGCCATTGCGCGCAGGTCTTTGGCTTTAGTTAGTAAGTTTCATCACACTCAAGTCACAAGCAGAGAGAGGTTACAAGTATGCATAAGCTGGTTATTCGCATCAGAGTGATGCTCCTGGTGAGTGTTGTGTGTCTGACTGTACTGCCCGTCGGGTTGCACGCTTCCAATGCCTACATCGTGCGCAATCTGGTATCCGATCTGCCGGGCCTGGCGGATTTCACCGATCCGAACTTGAAGGGCGCGTGGGGTATTTCCGAATCCAGCTCCAGCCCGTTTTGGATCTCGGATGCCGCCACGGGAGTCTCCACGCTTTACACCAGCACGGGCAGCCTGATCCCGTTGGTAGTGACCATCCCCCCTGCGGCAGGAGGCAGCGCCGGTATCCCCACCGGCACTGTATATAACTCCACAACCGGCTTTACGGTCGCGAGTGGCGAACCGGCCGCCTTTATCTTCGATACCTTGGATGGCACTGTCTCGGGCTGGAATCCCACCGTCAATCAATCGAAAGCCATACTCATGGTCGACAATTCAACTAAAGGGGCCGCCTACAGTGGACTGGCAATCGGCGCCGTCGGTGCAAACACTTACTTGTATGCCGCCAACATGAGTGGCGGAACTATCGATGTGTTCGATTCCACTTATGCGCCAGTGACCCTGCTGAATGCGTTTCAGGACAGTCAGATACCTGCCGGCTATGCTCCCTTTAATGTTCAAAACCTGGGCGGTAACTTGTATGTGACATACGCCCAGCAGAATGCGGATAAGACCTTTATAGTGCCCGGCGCTGGCAGTGGATACGTCGACGTTTACAGCACCGCCGGCGCGTTGCTGCACCACCTCGTCTCGGGAGGAAACCTAAACGCGCCCTGGGGTGTGGCGATTGCGCCCGCCAATTTCGGTGATTTCGCAAACGATCTGCTGGTGGGTAATTTCGGCGACGGCAACATTAACGCCTATAACCCCACCACCGGCGCATTCGTGGCCACCTTAAACGACGCATACGGCACGCCCATCGTAGTGCCAAGCTTGTGGGCCCTGCAGCAGGGCAATGGCGGCAGCGGCGGCGACGCCAATGCCATATACTTCACGGCCGGACTACCCGGCCCCGACGGCGGGCCGCACGGCCTCCTGGGCAGGTTGCAGGCTGCCCCGGTGATAACCTCCGCCGGCGTTTTGAATGGCGCCAGCTTCCAATCGGCCATCGCCCCCAACACCTGGGTGACTATCAAGGGTTCGAACCTCGCGGGCACCACTCGCGAATGGGAAAGTTCGGATATCGTAAACGGCGCCCTTCCAACCGATCTCGATGGCGTGAGCGTCAGCTTGAATGGAATGTGGGCGTATGTGGAGTACGTCAGCCCCACGCAGCTCAATGTGCTGCTGCCCGTGGGACTGGCGTCCGGCACGGCAAACTTGCAGACCTTCGCCTTTGGCCTCTCGGGACCTGTGGTTCCGGTGCAGGTGCTGGACACAGCGCCCGCTTTCTTCATGCAGAGTGACGGCAAGCACGTGGTAGCTACGCATGCGGATGGCACGCTGATCGCTCCGGCCGGCACCGCGGGCGCTACTCCGGCCGCTCCCGGCGAGACCATCGTCATGTATGGCACGGGCTTCGGAGTTACTAATCCGGCTGCCCCGGAGGGTATGGTGATTACCACCCCCCTGCCGTTGGCCGCCGGATTCCCGACCATCACTTTCAATGGCGCGGCTGGCCAGGTCCGCTATTCCAGCTTGACCTATGCCGGCTTGTTCCAGATCAACGTGACCATACCCACATCCGCCCCCAGCGGCGATGTGGCGGTAGTGGCGCAGGTTGGTCCGGAATCGTCGCCCGCGAACGTGGTGATCGCGATCCAGTAATTAGCCGCCGGGCAGTTGACCGGGCCGCGCGCGTGTTGCCACTATGGTAGGCAACATGAGAGCTGTCACGGTGTATCCCGGGTCACGGGAAATCAAGGTTGCGGACCGGCCTGAGCCGCGCATTACCGCGCCCACCCAGGTGAAACTGCGCATGCTCGAAGTGGGAGTATGTGGCACCGACAAGGACATCTGTGCATTTGCGTACGGCACCCCGCCGCCGGGTTCCGACCACTTCGTACTGGG
Organism: Bryobacteraceae bacterium; assembly: GCA_035308525.1. GTDB lineage: Bacteria > Acidobacteriota > Terriglobia > Bryobacterales > Bryobacteraceae > Bog-159. Next base: position 4,276 of record DATGGM010000185.1, on the reverse strand, counting down.
CCACGAATCGCTGGGGGAAGTGGTCGAGGCCGGGTCCGGCGTCGAGGATCTGCGCGTGGGGGACCTGGTAGTGAGCACAGTGCGCCTGGCCTGCTCCGACCCCGATTGCATACCCTGCCGCGCGGGCCACTACGATTTTTGCATGACCGGCAAGTACAGCGAGCACGGCATCAAGGACCTCGACGGCTTCATGACCGAGTTCGTGGTGGAAGACCGCGGGAACCTGCACCCCGTGCCGCGCGGCCTTCGCGACGTAGCCGTGCTGGTCGAACCGCTCACCATCGCCGAGAAAGCATTGATCGAAGTGTGCGAGATCCAGAAGCGGCTGCCGTGGGGCCACGGCAAACATCGGGCGGTGGTGCTGGGGTCCGGTCCTGTAGGGCTCCTGGGCGCCATGGTGCTGGTAAACGCCGGATTCGATACGGTGGTCTACTCGCGTGCCCCCCAGCCCAACGCCAAGGCGGACGTAGCGGAAATCATCGGCGCGCGCTACATCTCCTCGCAGCAGACCCCCATTGAGCAGATGGCCGAGCAGGTGGGCAACATCGACCTTATTTATGAAGCGGCGGGGGCGCCCCAGTTCGCGTTCGAAGTCCTGAAGCACCTGGGCTCGAACGGCATCTATGTGTTCACCGGCGTGCCTCGCGATCAGGCGCCCATAGACTTCGATACCGAGCGCATCATGTACAACCTCGTCTTGAAGAACCAGGCCGTGGTGGGAGTCGTGAATGCGGGCCCGCAGGCCTTCGACCATGCCGTGCGCGACATCGGCGTTTTCGCGGCGCGCTGGCCGCGGGCCCTCGGCGCCATGATCACCGGCCGCTACCCGATGGAGGCCTTCCACGATCCGGTGATGGGCAAAGCCGGCGGGATCAAGAACGTGATCGCCATCGGCAATGGAGCGCGCCGCCCTTGACCGCCGAACTGGCGCGCCTCGCCGAGGACCAGCGCCGCGATAAAAACTGGAAACGCTGGGGGCCTTATCTTTCCGCGCGGCAATGGGGCACCGTGCGCGAAGACTATTCGCCGGGAGGCTCCTGTTGGGAATACTTTCCCCACGATCATGCACGCAGCCGCGCCTATCGCTGGGGCGAAGACGGCCTGCTGGGCGTCTGCGATCGCGAGTGCCGCCTGGCGTTCGCGCTGGCGCTGTGGAATGGGAATGATCCCATCCTGAAGGAGCGGCTCTTCGGCCTCTCCGGACCCGAAGGAAACCACGGCGAGGACGTCAAGGAGTCTTACTACTATCTCGACTCCACGCCCACCCACTCCTACATGAAAGCGCTCTATAAGTATCCGCAGAGCGCTTTTCCCTATGCGCGGCTAGTGGACGAGAATCGCCGCCGTAGCCGCGGCCAGCCAGAGTTCGAACTCGAGGATACCGGCATTTTCGATGAGCAGCGGTACTACGATATCGTCGTCGAGTACGCCAAAGCCGGGCCGGACGATCTTTTGATCCGCATCACCGCCGCCAATCGCGGTGTCCAGCGGGCCAAGCTGGTATTGCTGCCGACTTTATGGTTCCGCAACAGCTGGTCGTGGGGACGCGAGGGCGAAGGCTACTGGCCCAAGCCGAACATCACTGCCCCGGACGACACGACCATACTGGCCGCGCACGCCTCGCTGGGAACCTACCGGCTGGAGGCGATCGGAGCCGAGCAGCTTCTCTTCACGGAAAATGAAACCAACATGGAGCGCCTGTTCGGCACCAAGAGCTCCACGTCTTACGTCAAGGATGCTTTCCACGCTTACGTGATCGAAGCGCACACCGCCGCGGTGAACCCTCGGCGCGAGGGAACCAAAGCCGCCGCGCTCTACCATATGGATCTGGATGCGGGCGCCAGCGCCGCCATCTACCTGCGCCTGGCCGCTGACGGCGCCGGTTCGCGTCCGGACGCCGGCCAGGTATTCGCCCAGCGGCAGGCCGAGGCCGACGAGTTCTACGCCGGCTGGCTGAGCCAGGGCTACACCGATGAATCGCGGCTCATCGCACGCCAGGCCTATGCCGGCCTGCTCTGGAATAAGCAATTCTTCCATTATTCGGTGGCGCAATGGCTGGAAGGCGATCCCGCGCAGCCTCCGCCCCCGCCTGGCCGCGAACTGGGCCGTAACCACGATTGGAAGCATCTCTACAATCGCGACGTGATTTCCATGCCCGACAATTGGGAATATCCGTGGTACGCCGCCTGGGACCTGGCGTTCCACATGATTCCCTTCGCGCGCCTCGACCCGGACTTCGCTAAAGAGCAACTCGTGCTGCTGCTGCGCGAGTGGTACATGCATCCTAACGGGCAGATTCCGGCGTATGAATTTGGTTTCGGCGACGTCAATCCGCCGGTGCATGCCTGGGCCTGCTGGCGCGTCTATAAGATGACCGGACCGCGCGGAGCACGTGACCGCGTCTTCCTGAGCCGCGTGTTCCATAAGTTGCTCATCAATTTCACGTGGTGGGTTAACCGCAAGGACGTGGAAGGCCAGAACATTTTCTCCGGCGGATTCCTGGGCCTTGATAATATCGGCGTGTTCGACCGTTCACAGCCGCTGCCCGGCAACCTGCGCCTGGAGCAGGCCGACGGCACGGCCTGGATGGCCTCCTATTGCCTCACCATGCTTTCCATGGCGCTGGAGCTGGCGCAGGAAGATCCCGCGTACGAAGACGTGGCATCCAAGTTCTTCGAGCACTTCGTAGCGATCGCCAGCGCCATGAACACCCTTGGCGGCAACGGCCTGTGGGACGAGACCGACGGCTTCTACTACGACCAGTTGCGCATGGACCATACCACGCTCCCCCTGCGCATTCGCTCGGCGGTCGGGCTGATGCCCCTATTGGCCGTGACGGTCCTCGACTACAATGTGATTGAACGCCTGCCCGGCTTTCGCAAGCGCATGGACTGGTTCCTGAGCAATCGCAAGGATCTCTGCGACCAGATCTCCTACATGGAGCAGGACGATTCCAACGGGCATATGCACCGCTTGCTGGCCATTCCGTCGCTTGGCCGCATGCTGCGTGTGCTCAAGTACATGCTGAGCGAGGACGAGTTCCTCTCGCCCTACGGCATCCGGTCGCTGTCCAAGTTCCACCAACAGCACCCTTTTATTCTGGACACCGGCGATGGCTCGCAGCGCGTGGATTACGAGCCGGCCGAATCCACCAACGCGCTATTTGGCGGCAACTCCAACTGGCGCGGGCCGATCTGGTTTCCGGTCAACTATCTTTGGGTGGAAGCCTTGGAGCGGTATCACCATTTCTATGGAGACCACCTGCGCGTCGAGTGCCCCACCGGCTCCGGGCGCATGATGAATCTGAAAGAGGTGGCCGGCGAAATGATGTCGCGCCTGGCGCGCATCTTTCTGCGCGATCCGGACGGCGCGCGCGCCTGGGAGCGCGGCGCGCGTTACGCTACCGATCCGCACTGGCGCGACCTGACGTTATTCTACGAGTTCTTCCACGGGGATAACGGGCGCGGTCTGGGCGCCAGCCACCAGACCGGGTGGACGGCGCTGGTGGTGCGCTGCCTGGAAGACCTGGCGCGGCGCAATGGCGGGTCCGCGGATTAACCCGCCCGCTTCCCTCACGAGCTCCACTTCAGCAGATTGCTGCACGGCCGCGTCAGCGGATCGTCGCAATGGTTGGGGCTGACGCGCAGGGCGTAGCCTAACCGTCCGGTGCGCTCGGGCACGATCTCCTTCTCGAAGATGGCTACCGATCCGTTCTGCCCGGCCGGCGGCAGCACCATCACCTCGGTGTCTTCCAACCCGCCATCGGTACCCACGCGCCCCATCACCACTTCCACCCGTACTTCAGTCGGCTGCAACCCCGCCAGATCGATGGCCGCGCGCACCGGCACGGGACGCTCGCTCATGATGGTGCCCACCGGCGCCGAGCCGGTCTCGACGAAGCGTACACGATCCCAGACCTCGCGCACCCGCTGGTTCCAGGCGGCTTCGGCGCGCGCCGCGGCATAATCGTTCTCGCTCAGCCGCACCGCTTCGGCATGCGCCGGATCGTAGAACTCGCGCGCGTATTCCGCCACCATGCGCCGCGAATCGAACTGCGGCGAAAGGCCCATGAGGGACTGCTTCACGCGCTTCAGCCAGTCGCGCGGGATCTGGTCGCGCCGTTCATAAAACAACGGCACGATTTCGTTTTCCAGCAGGTAATAGATCTCGCTGGCGTGCAGCCCGTCCTGCTCGTCGCTATACGGCTCCCGGTCGCCGATGGCCCAGCCGCCCGAAATCTCGTAAGCTTCGTCGAACCAGCCATCCAGAATGCTCA
>DATGGM010000184.1:0-5964 GCA_035308525.1 Bryobacteraceae bacterium | reverse complement strand
TGGGCAATCGCGGCATCCAGGTGCACGGCGGCATGGGCTTCACCTGGGAGAATAACGTGCACCTGTACTACAAGCGGGCCAAGGCCTCCGAGCTGATGTTCGGCGACGCCACGTATCATCGCGAGCGCCTCGCCCGCCTGGTCATCGATGCACCCTGACAATAGAACTATGACCCCACTTAAACAACTCTTCGATCTTACCGGCCAGGTAGCCCTGGTCACCGGCGGTTCGCGCGGCCTGGGCGAAGAAATCGCCGAAGGGCTGGCCGAAGCCGGCTCCTCCCTCATGGTGCTGGCGCGCCGCGAGCAGTGGCTCAGCCCAACTGTTGACGCCATGAAGAAGCGCGGCTTCCGCTGCGAAGGTGCGCTGTGCGATGTCTCGAAGCCCGCTGAAGTCGAGGCGGTCGTCAAGGAGACCATGGGAACTTATGGCCAGATCGACATCCTGGTCAACAACGCCGGCGTCACCTGGGGCGCCCCCGCCGAGTCGATGCCCTTCGAGAAATGGCAGCAGGTGCTTGAGGTCAACCTCACCGGCGCATTCCTCTTCTCGCAAGCCTGCGGGCGCCAGATGATCAAACGCAAATACGGACGCATCATCAACGTCGCCTCCATCGCCGGCCTGAAAAGCTCCATGCCGTCCGGCATTCACTACGCCGGCTATGCGTCGTCGAAGGCGGGCCTGCTGGGCCTGACCCGCGAGCTAGCCGCCCAGTGGGCCCCCCACAACATCAGGGTGAACGCCATCGCCCCCGGATTCTTCCCCACCCGCATGACCGAAAAGGTTCTGGAGGCCGCCCAACCCTACATCGAGCAGGGCATCCCCATGGGCCGCGTAGGCCACGCCGGAGAGCTGAAAGGCGTGGCCGTCTTCCTGGCCGCCCCCGCCTCCGGCTACATCACCGGCCAGACCATCGTAGTGGACGGCGGCGCGACTATCGTGTAAGGACGGCCTCCGCGAACGGCTCGTTCACGCGCCCATCGCATCGAGACACTTCAGCGGACCGGTCAAATTCTTTTAGGTCGGCAACTGTCTTGACAGAGGGCGGAGAAGCGGAATTTCTGTGATGCTTCGAATCTGCTCCCAGCGCCGCTATTCCACCCGCAACGCCACCATCGGATCGATCCGCGACGCTCGGCGCGCCGGCAAGTAGCCCGCCACCCCTGCCACGGCCAGCATTACCGCCGCTGCCGCCAGAAAAGTGTACGGGTCCCCGTACGTTACGCCGAACAGCAGCCCGCTGATGGCATGCGCCGCCACCGCCGCCGCCACCGTTCCAATCGCCAGCCCGATGGCGGCCCGTCCCAGCGTCTCCATTACAATCTGCCGCTGCACTCGCGTCCCCCGTGCGCCGAGCGCCATGCGAATGCCGATCTCCTGCGTTCGCCGCGTCACCGAGTACGAGACTACACCGTAGATTCCCAGCGACACCAGTACGAGGGCGAACGCGGCAAAACCCGTCAGCAGCAGCACAATGAATCGCCGCGGAGAGATGGCGTGGTCCACCAGGCGTGTCAGCGGGCGCATGCTGCCCTTGGGCAAGCTCGGAATCAGCGGCCGCAGCGCCGCTTCCACACGTTCGGAAAGCACCGGCAGCGGGAGAGTGGAACGAACCACTACATCGACCGACCCCCAGTCCTGGCATTGCCGGATCGGCATGTACATTTCGCCGCCCGAGTTTTCTTCCAACGCCACGTGACGCACATCTCCCACCACCCCCACCACCTGCCGGTCTCCATTGACGCAATCCCCGACGATCGACTTGCCGATGGGGTCCTGGCCGGGCCAGAGGCGCCGGGCCAGCGTCTCGTTGATCATCATGATGGGCGTCGCGCCGGTCACTGTATCGCGTTCGGTCAAATCACGGCCCTTCTTCAGGGTCATGCCCATAGCCTTCACATAGCCGTCGCTGACCACCCGCACGAAGGCGGAGGGATACTCACCGTCCTTATAAGTCTGGCCCTTGGCGCCCGCGCCCCACGCCCGGTTGTGACCCAGGGGCAAGACGTCCGTCAGGCCGGCGGCCTGCACGCCGGAGATCGCCCGCACCCTGTGCAACAATTCGTCGAAGTAGGCATTCTGCTGGGCCTGCGTCTTGTACCGCGGATCTGGATCGACGCGCCAGGCCGCTGCGTTCTGCGGGCGGAATCCGGGATCCACCTCCAGCACGCGCAGAAAGCTGCGAATGAACAAGCCCGCGCCTACCAGCAGCACGCACGCGAAGGCGATCTCGGAAACCACCAGCGCCGCCCGCGCCCACATGTGTCCCTTGCTGCCGCCGGCTCCGCGCTGGCCAAGGGAGGCGCTCAGCGAAACCACTGTCATCTGCAATGCCGGCGCGATGCCCAGCAGCAGGCCCGTGGCGATGGCCGCTGCCACCGTGAAGCCCAGCACAACGGCGTTTACCCGCACGCTGCTCAACAGCGGAATGTTGAACGCGTCGAGGTGCGCCACGGCCCGCGTCGCTGCAATGGCCAGGGCCAGCCCCAAAGTTGCCCCGGCCCCTGTGAGCACCAGGCTCTCGGTTAGCAGTTGACGAACCAGCCGCCTCCTGCCGGCCCCGAGCGCCATGCGAATCGCGACTTCCTTCTGCCGCGAGGCCGCGCGCGCCAGCAACAGGTTGGAGAGGTTCGCGCACACAATCAACATCACCACCCCAACGGCGCAAGCCAGCACGGCAAGCGCCGGCCGCGTTCGTCCGCTTACGTGCTCCGGCAGAAAAGTCAATTTAGGATCCAATCCGTTGCCGCGCGGGTTCTCCTTTGTGATCTGCGCTCCCAGCACATCGGCTTCCGCCTGAGCCGGCCCAATCCGCGCCCCGGGCTTCAGCCGTCCCAGCACCGCCAGCGTATTTCCCCACCGGTCCGTTTCCTTGGTCAGCGGAAAAGGAGTGAAAAGATCGATATGCGTGCCAGGGGCAAAAATCGCCGCAAAGTCAAACCATGCGGGCAGCACTCCCACCACGGTGGCGTCCGCATCGTCCAGCCGGATCGTCTTGCCCGCGATGTCCGGATCGGATCCGAAGCGCCGCTCCCACAGTCCGTGACTGAGCATCACCACATGCGGCCCGTTCCATTTGCATTCGTCAGCGGTGAATTGGCGTCCCACCCCCGGCTGCACGCCCAGTAGCGGGAAGAAGTTCTGCGATACCGGCACCGTGCTCAGACGCTCCGGTTCGCCGTTCCCGGTCAGCTTGCTGTCGCCCACGCCATAAAACGCGAAGTACCCGGCGATGTCCGCGAACGATGTGTTTCGTTGACGGAAATCGAGAAAGCGCCCCACCTGCAAGGTAGCGCCCGACAAATCGCCGTCGATCTTGGTGCGATTCGCGATCCACACCAGCCTGCTGGGATCCTTGAACGGCAGCGGCTTCACCAGCAGCGCGTCCAGCACGCTGAATACGGTCGAGCTCGCGCCAATCCCCAGGGCGATAATCAGAATCGCAAACGCAGCGAATCCGGTGTCCTTCCGCAAGGTCCGCAGGGTGTAGCGCAAGTCTTGCATCATGCTGTCCATCGCCGGCAGCCCGCCCGTGCCTCTCTGAACTCCTTTGGTTTGTTCCAGTTCGTCGAATGCCATAGCGCCTTTCTCCAACACCTACGTGCGGCTTACCACTATTGGACGAATCGGCCCACCTATGGTTTGCCTTTCCTGCCGGTTCCTGACCGCCGGGCATATCGAACGGCGTGCGGCCTCGCCGTGAGGCCGCCGGTGCGGCCCGGGCGCCTCGCTTGACACGCGACCGGTATTGTCGTGTAAGCTAAGAATTCTTGGTATGGGACGCAAGGCCCAAAAGAACGATTCGTTGCCGGGTTCACTGGACCTGCTGATTCTAAGGACGCTGTCGCGCCGCGATCTCCACGGGTACGGCATAGTCCAGTTTATTCAGCAATCGTCCGGCGATGAGCTCCTGGTCGAGGAAGGCTCGCTGTACCCCGCTCTCCAGCGGCTGGAGATAAACGGCTGGATCGGCGGTGTCTGGGGCGTGACGTCGAATAATCGGCGGGCGAGGATCTACAAGATTACTGCGGCCGGCCGCAAACAGCTGGCGGTGGAAACCCGGAAGTACACGAAACTTACGCTGGCGATCGCCCGTGTGATGGGAGCGGAGTGACGGACATGTTGATACGGCGGCTGCGGTATTGGATGGAGAGCGCCGGGCGCAGCGAGGCGCTGCGCGAGGAAATGGAACTCCACCTTGCGGAAAAAGCCGCGGAACTGCAGGCAGCCGGTATGACGCCGGAGCGCGCCAGGGCTGAAGCCCGCCGGCGATTTGGCAACGTCGCACTGAAGCACGAAGAGTCACGGGAGATTTGGATCGAGCGCTTTTGGTCGGAACTTGGCCAGGATGTCCGCTATGGCTGTCGCACCATGATCGCCAACAAGGCGTTCAGCGCCCTGGCGGTCTTGTTGCTGGCGCTCGGCATCGGGGCCAATACGGCGGTCTACAGCTTCATGGAGTCGATTCTGTTGCGCTCGCTGCCGGTGGCCGATCCCGGGTCGCTGGTGGTCTTGAATTGGCATAGCCGGCCGCCTCAGAACGCGAACAAGCAATGGGTCCACGTCATGCACGGGGTACAGGGCATGGCCTGGCCCGGCGAAAAAGGCGCCATGGTCAGTGGCATGTTCCCATTCGGCGCTTTCCAGACGCTTCGCGCGGAGAATCCCGTCTTTTCCACGCTTTTCGGGTACTTCAACGGACTGCACCATAACCTGGCCGTCCGCGGGCAGGCCATGAGCGCCAATACGGAGTACGTTACGGGCGAGTATTTTCGCGGCCTGGCAGTGTCGCCGGCCGCGGGACGTCTGATCGACTCTGAAGACGACCGTCCAGGCGCGGCGCCGGTCGCCGTAATCGGTTTCGCTGCCTGCCAAAATCGCTTTGGAGGACCGCCGAACGCGATTGGACAGTCGATTCTCGTCGATAACGTTCCCTTCACGGTGATCGGCGTCGCGCCGCCGGAATTCTTCGGAGTCGACCCCGCGGCGGCGCCGGACCTCTACCTTCCGTTGCACACGAATCTGCTCGTGGACGGCGCCGGTTCGGCTCGTATGTATGGCGACGGAAACTTTTACTGGATCGAAATGATGGGCCGTCTGCGTCCCGGCGTAAGCGTGGCCCAGGCGCAGGCGGCGCTGGCTCCTCGTTTCCATCAATGGGTTGCCGCCACCGCGGCGACCGCCGGTGAGCGCGCCAGACTGCCCGCCCTCATGTTGAATCCCGGCGCCGCCGGTCTGGGCAGTTTGCGCCGCCAGTATTCCAAGCCTCTGTACGTGCTCCTGGCCATGGTGGGATTGATCCTGGCGATCGCGTGCGCGAACATTGCCAATCTGCTGCTGGCAAGGGCCGCCGCGCGACGCCGCGAAATGGCTGTCCGGCTCAGCCTGGGAGCGGGACGGTTCCGCGTCGTGCGGCAGTTGCTGACCGAGAGCGTGATGCTGGCGTCGCTCGGCGGAGCGCTGGGAGTGGTGTTTGCGATCTGGGGAATGCGAACGCTGGCTTTTTTGTTCTCCAGCGGGCAGAGGAACCTTACGTTGCACGCGGAATTGAACTGGAGCGTGCTAGGCGTGACGGCGGCGCTCTCGGTGGTTTGCGGCCTGTTATTCGGCCTCGCTCCGGCGATTCAATCGACCCGTCCGGATGTCATGCCCGCGCTGAAGAATGGACGCGGCGGCGGACCGCGCCGCCGCGCGCAGCACGTGCTGGTGGTCGCCCAGATCGCGATCTCTTTCCTCATCCTGGTCGCAGCCGGCCTATTTGTCCGGACACTCAACAACCTGCACTCCGTCCAACTGGGATACGCTCGCGAGAACATCCTTCTGTTCTCGCTGAATGCGCGCCAGGCCGGGCATCGCTACCCGGAGACCGCAATGTTTTACGCCGACCTGCGCAAGCGCTTCGAATCGATGCCTGGCGTGAGCAGCGCGACTCTTTCGCAATCCTCGATCATCAGCGCCGGCTTT
>DATGGM010000183.1:0-3475 GCA_035308525.1 Bryobacteraceae bacterium | reverse complement strand
CCCCCACGTTGAAGATCTGTCCCGCGACCGTCCGCGCCGGCGATTCCAGCACCAGCGCCACGGCTTCCACCAGGTCCCGCACATGGACGAAGGGGCGCCATTGGTCGCCGTTGTAGATGGTGATAACACCATCCTGCGCCGCCTTGGCCGATAACAGGTTCACCACCAGATCGAAGCGCGGCCGGTAGGATAGGCCGAACACCGTGGCGAAGCGCAGGATCGTGGGATGGAAAGTGTCGGTGAGCGATTCCAGCAGCGCCCGTTCGGAATCCACCTTGGTCCTGCCGTAAAACGAAACCGGCCGCGCCTCGGACTGCTCGTCTACTTCCACATCGGCCGCGCCATAGACGCTGCAGCTCGAAGCGAAGAGCAGCCGGCTCACCCCGTGGCCCTTGGCAATCTCGATGAGCATGCGGGTCGCCGCATAATTGATCTCCAACGCCGAGGTGTGGTCCTGCTCGCATGCCGGATCGCCCACAATGGCCGCCAGTTGCACGATGGAATCCACGCCACGCACCGCCTTGACGACGTCTTGTATGTTCCGGCAATCGCCTCGCAACAGTTCGAAGTTCGGATGACGCATCGCGTGGCTCAGCGGCTCACCGCCGTAAAGCAGGCTGTCCAGAACCCGCACCTGGTACCCGCTCCGCAGCAGGCGCTCGACCAGCAGGGATCCTATGTAGCCGGCGCCCCCGACCACCAGCACCCACTTGGCCTTCGCCGCGCCGCCCGTCACCGGCCGGCGCACGAAGCGCCGCTCCAGAGAAGCTTTCAACAGCCGCGCGAGACATAAACCGCAACCCGCCAGCGCCACGAACGGCAGCGCCACGCTGCGGCCGGTGCTCTGCAGTTTGAACAGCAGGAAGTCGGCGGCGAAGAACAGCATGACGGCCAGAGTCACGCCGCGTAGAATGACCCACGCTTTTTGCCTGCCGGCATAGGTCCGCGAATGCGTGTAGAAGCCGTGGCACAGGAAGACCACCGGGAAAACCGGCGAGAGCAGCCAGAAGAAGGCCATGTAGTAATGGCGGAATCCGCTGATGAGATGCTGGGCTTCCACACCATTTCCGCGCGCGGTCCGGTACGTGACGGAAATGGCCAGCGCCAGAAGCATGCTGGCGTGTACCACCAGGAAGTCCGCCAGGATGCGCGGCGCCGCTTCCCGCCATTTCAGGTTTCGCGGCGCCCTCATGCAATGGCTCCTCTTCGTGCGTATCGCGCGCAGCCGCGGATCGCCGCGGCCACCTGGCGCACAGTCTCGGCCGGCAGGGATTCGTAGATGGGCAAACTCAATACCGATCCAGCGATCGCATCCGTCGCAGGCAAAGGGGCGGGCGGTGGCAGCCCACGGAAGAGCGTCTGCCGGTGCAGCGGAGGATAGAAGTATTTCTTGGTTTCGATGTTCTCGTCGAGCAGCGCGCCGGCCAGTTCGTCGCGCGCCATGCCGAAAATCTGGCGGTCCACCAGGACGGAGTAATCTTTGTAAGTCGAGATATGGCCTTCGGGTATCTGCTGGAATGAGATACCCGGCGTGCCATCCAGCTCCGCGGTGTAGAAGGCCGCGAGTTGGTTGTGGCGCGACACTTTGGCGGCCACCAGGTCGAGGCCGGCGAGAGCCATGGCCGCTTGAACTCGGTCATGCGCGCGTTCAGGCCCAGCAGCATCGGATCGTACGCGCCTAAGTCGCCGTAGTTCCTGCCCGCGCGGAGCTTGTGCGCCAGCAGGGCGTCGTTGGTCGCGACCAGGCCGCCCTCGCCCGCCACCAGCAGCTTGGTTGGCGAAAGGGAGAACACTTCGGCATCGCCGAACTGCCCCACGGACTGTCCTTTGTAGCTGGCGCCGAAGGCATGCGCGGCGTCGAACAGCAGGGGGATGCCATGTTTTCCGGCGATCCATTCGAGCTCCGTAACTGCCGCCGGGTTGCCGTAAAGATGCACCGCCAGGATCGCCGCGGTCTGGGGAGTGATCGCCCGCTCCACGGCGCGCGGGTCGATGTTCCATGTCTGGCGGTCGCAGTCGGCGAAAACAGGAGTGAGTCCGTTCCACAGCACGGCGTGTCCGGTGGCGAAGAACGTGAAGCTGGGCAAGATGACTTCGCCGCGCAGGCCGAAGGCCTTCATCACCAGCATGAGGCCGCTGGTGCAGCTCGACACGGCCACGCAGTGCCGCACGCCCAGCCGCTCGCACACGGCCGCCTCCAGGCGCTCCACCAGCTTTCCATTGGTGATCAGGCCCTGGTGATAAAACTCGCGGTACTCGGTCACGATGCGGGCCAGCGGCGGTAGCGTGGGATGAATGAACCGGAAATTTTTCATGAATAACTCCGTAGTGAGATGCGGTGGGTGGATGGCTACCTGGGACGAATGATGCGGCAGGGTGTTCCGTAAGCGACTACCCCACCGGGGATGTGGCTTAAGACCGTGGATCCCGCTCCGATGAGCGTGTCTTCACCGATGGAGATGCCTTGTATGACGTGCGCTCCCATGGCGACCACGCTCAAAGCTCCGATGCGGACGTTGCCGCCAGTGGCCGCGTTCGGCTGCAGGCAACTGAACGGTTCCATGACATTGTCGTGATCGACCGAGGCATGGGTGTTGACGAAACAGAAGTCGCCGATGCGCGTGCCGGAGTTGACGACCGCTCCGGCCATGATCGCGATACCCCGGCCCAGGTCCACCGCGCGGCCGATTTGAGCGGATGGATGAATAGCGTTCACGAAGTTGAGGTCCGGAGCGATGGCCGACACCCGCCGCGAAACTTCCCGGCGCGTCCGGTTGTCACCAATGGCGATAATCGCTCTGCCCACCCCCAGCCGTTCCATGAGTTCGGGCAGGCAGTCCTCCGAACCCAGCACCGTATATCCCATCAAGTCAGTACCGGCTCTCTTGTAGGTGTCGATCAACCCGGCGATGCGCCAGCGGTCTTCCCGCTCGACGATGTCGATCAACACTTTGGCATGGCCGGATGCGCCGATTACGAAGATGCCATTCATTCCGCGAGGATCAATATGGAGTATCCGCCCAACAGCCGGGCCGCCAGGCCGGCATCGACTTTCGCCAGCGGATAGCGCAGCAGGTTGGCCACCCGGGTCCGGAGCGGTTTGTTCGGCGTGCCGAGCGCGCCATCGGTGAGCACCCAGTCGACGATTCGGTGATCCGTGTGCTCAAGAGACTTGATGGCCGTCTCAATGGTGAATAAGTGAATGTGCCCGGCGCTGTTCCACAGGTTGACTCTCCGCAGCACCGCGCTGGCGTGCGCTTCGAGTGGGATGTGATACAGCTTCAGGCGCCCCTTCTGTCTGGCCTGCCGTAGAAAGCGGAAGCAGTCTTCCACGTGCTCTACCACGTCCATCACCAGCACCAGGTCATAAGTGCTGCGATCCGCGAACGCGTCTCCCAACAGGAACCGGCACCGGGTGGTCGAGAATCGTTCGCTCAGGGCAAGTGCCTGCGGGCTGATATCGTAGCCCGTAAAC
>DATGGM010000182.1:0-50324 GCA_035308525.1 Bryobacteraceae bacterium | reverse complement strand
ACGGCGCCCAAGCGGCTCGTATGTATCCCGACGGAAACTTCTACTGGATCGAAATGATGGGCCGCCTGCGTCCCGGCATAAGCATGACCCAAGCGCAGGCAGCGCTGGCTCCTCGTTTCCATCAATGGGTTGCCGCCACCGCGACGACCGGCGGTGAGCGCGCCAAACTGCCGGCGCTGATTCTGAATCCCGGCGCCGCCGGTCTGGGTAGCTTGCGCCGCGAGTATTCCAAACCTCTGTACGTGCTCCTGACGATGGTGGGATTGATCCTGGCGCTGGCGTGCGCGAACATCGCTAATCTGCTGCTGGCAAGGGCCGCCGCGCGACGCCGCGAAATGGCTGTCCGGCTCAGCCTGGGAGCGGGACGGTTCCGCGTCGTGCGGCAGTTGCTTACCGAGAGTGTGCTGCTGGCGTCGCTCGGCGGAGCACTAGGGGTCTTGTTCGCGATCTGGGGCGTGCGATCGCTGACGTTGCTGCTCTCCCACGGGCAGGAGAACTTTACGCTGCACGCGGAATTGAATTGGAGCGTGCTGGGCGTGACGGCGGCGCTCTCAGTGGTTTGCGGCCTGTTCTTCGGCCTCGCTCCGGCGATTCAGTCGACCCGTCCGGACGTCATGCCCACGCTGAAGAATGGCCGCGGGGGCGGGCCGCGCCGCCGCGCGCAGCACGTTCTGGTGGTCGCCCAAGTCGCGATCTCTTTTCTCATCCTGGTCGCCGCCGGTCTGTTTGTCCGGACACTCAACAAGCTGCACTCCGTCCAACTGGGATACGCCCGCGAGAATATCCTGCTGTTCTCGCTGAATGCGCGCCAGGCCGGGCATCCCGGCCCGGAGATCGCCGCTTTTTACGCGGACCTGCGCCGGCGCTTCGAATCGATCCCCGGAGTGAACAGCGCGACGCTTTCGCAATCCTCGATCATCGACGCCGCCCGCGCCGGACAGGCCATCAGGGGGCCGCTGAAGATCGGCGCCGTTACCATCGAAGACGCGCGCGTTCTGGCCGCCGGATCGCGTTTCCTCACCACGATGCGGATTCCCATCCTGGCCGGGCGCGAGATTGACGGCCGCGACCAACCGGGCTCCCGGCCGGTTGCCGTGATCAGCGAGCGGCTGGCGCGGGCTTACTTCGGGAACGGGAATCCGGTGGGCCGCCGCATCACGCTCCCGGACGAGAAGCGAGATCTCGAAATCGTCGGCGTGTCGGCTAACCTGCGCTACGGTGGTCTGAAAAATGAAGAGGAGAGTGCCATGGCCGTGTTCGTAGCGGTCAGCCAGTTTTCTTCGGACCGAGTGACCTACGCGCTGCGCACCGCGGGTGATCCGCTGAGGTTTGTGCAGAGTGTGCATGAGATCGTGCGGGAGGCGGATTCCCGCATACCCGTCACGAACGTGGTTACGCAGGCCGCGGAAATCGATCGCACGATCAGCCGGGAAATCACGTTCGCGAAACTATGCACGGGTTTCGCGGTTCTGGCTCTCCTGATCGCGTGCGTGGGACTCTACGGGACGATGTCCTACAGCGTCGCGCGGCAGGTCGGCGAGATTGGAATCCGTATGGCTCTGGGCGCGCAACCGGGCGCCGTGGTTTGGATGGTTCTGCGCCGCGTTCTGCTACTGGCGGCGGCGGGACTCGCGATCAGCGTGCCTGCCGCGTTGAGCGCGTCCCGGCTGGTCAAATCGTTTCTGTTCGAGACCCAGCCCAATGATCCCAAAAACCTGGCGCTGGCCGGTGTTGTCCTCCTCGGCGCCGCGATTCTGGCCGGCTATGCGCCGGCAAGGCGGGCGTCCCGAATTGATCCGCTGGCGGCTCTGCGGCACGAATAGGAAACCTTTCTACCGCGATTAAAGACGAAATGCCGCGCGCCCGCGCGCCTCGATCATCGATCTTTCGGATATCCGGATCTGGAGTATCGGTTGTGCGGTCATCGCGGCTGTCTGGGATCCGGAAACCCGGCCGGCCACGTCGAAGTCAACGGACGCGGCGTGAAGGAGATTTTGGGCGAAGGTACGCTCGTCTTACTGCGCCTTAAAATCGTACTTGTCTTCGGGAAAATCTTTGGCCATGGCGATGAGTTTGTTCCCGATGTGGTTCCACCATTCCAGCCTCTCGTCGGCCCTGGAACGCGCCTGGCCCTGACAATCGAGTCGCGCACCGGTGGCAAGGAAAGCGATCGCAACCAGGGCGCGGGAAGACCGGCTCATCGTAAAGGTCATTTCATCGTCGAGTTTCTCCTATGAGGTGAATTGACGTGCGGCGCGGCGTTTCGGCACCCGCCAGCTGCCAGGCAGCCGAACATGCCCTGGACCAAACAGGTGGCAATGCGGACCGTGGCCCCCATGATCTGTGCGGGGATCCTGTCCGCGCGGGTAGTGTTGTTTTGGCGTGTATATTGCAATCTGTAATAGTTTCCGCGATCCGCTTAGACAGGATTCGCCGGATGATCCGAGGGGGCCGGGGGCTTCAGATCGTCTGGGCTAATAATCATACCGGTCAGGGATTGGTACAACTGCTTGTGGAACTCGTACAATGTTCGGACGGCTGGAGTATCCATTTCGCCGGTCGGCTCCAATGGCGGGGGAGGCATCACCATAGCAGGTATGTGAATAGGACCGAGCTGCATCTCCCCAGCGGCAACATTCAGAAGCAGCATGCGGCTGAGAATTTTCGCGATGCCCCATGGCATCGTGATAGCCGTATGCCAGTTAACATTAGTTGGATCGCCACTCATCTGATCGATCTGCCCAAAGATAATTTTGAAATCCCAAGCAGTTTGCTCAAATCTAAAGTTGTTGGCGTAGTCCTCCGAAAAATCTTCCCCTGGAGTGGCTCTAGGCACCTGTAAGTTAGGCTGCTGGGCGCTTGAAGTTTCTTCCTCTGGCATGTTTCCTCTTTCCCCTCGGTACTAAATGAATTCCTAATGCTGGTGCGTCAGTCATTTGGCAAGCCTTCATGGGAGCGGTCGAAACGCCGCTGCCAATGGCATTCTGGAGCGCGGTCCCTTGAGGGCTGGCCAAGCTGCTATTTCCTTGGACATAATCAGCTATAGCCTTCATGTCCTCGTTTTGCGGTACTTCATCATCGAAGCCGGGAACGGTGAAGGATTCTGGGTCGAAACTTTCGGACCATGATACTAATTCGCTAAATGGCACGAAACGAACAGCAAGACCACAGTCAAAGGCCTCCGCGAGTCTTCGGAGCGTTTCAATGTTAGGCCGTGTTTTTCCAGGGCTCAGGAGACCTGAGATTCTCGGCTGGCGCATCCCAGCCCTTTCCGCAAGCCATTCCTGAGTTTTACCACGCGTCTTAAGGAGCGCACGTAACTGAAAGGGAATGCCGATATTGATCTGTGAAGCAACAAACGCCGCGCGGTACTCTGGAGTATGCAACTTATCAACGATCTGATTAGAGGACATACTCGACCGTAGGTAATGCCTTCCCGTTCTTGATTTCCTTCATGTATTTATGGGCTGTATCCAACGCTTCTGCCGGATTGTAGATTTGTTGTTTATGAGTACATCCCACTAAGGCTATCCAGGCTCCGGCATGGAAAAATCCGAGCAAGCGGTGCTGTTTTTTCTCTGACTGCCAGCGAAGTTCTCCGACGCCTTCCAGGCCCCTTAAGCGCGAACGGTAATTTGGCGTTTTCCAATCCACAGATTTTGTTCTCCGCATGTTCTTCAGGAACTCGTCGGCGTCGGCCTTCTCTTGGACTGATAGGTCAGCGTACCAATCTGCAATCAGATTGTTCCCGGCGCGAGACCTGTAGCAGCGGATTGGCGTTTCCCATCCACTCATGAGGTTATCACAAATAAATTATAACAGCAAACAGTTTTCCCTTGATCATTCTATTCTTTTTTTATTATACTTGTAAAACAATGCAAACAAAAGACCAGCAGCCCCAAGTCGTTAGACCGGAACTGCTGGCCCATTGTGTTTTCTGTGGTGGGGTGGCAGAGCCACCGGGGGCAAGAACCGCACAGCCGAAGCCATACGAGTCCGACAACCTCAGTATGCGGCTTTTGGCTGTGGAACTCAATAGGAGATTTCACAGTGACATGCCACAACTGCAAAACCGAAACAGCGAAGGCCGATAAGGGCCGTAACCAGGTCCAGCGGTATAAATGCCACCAATGCGGGAAGCGGTTCACCGAACCGCAAGAGAAGCCTTTCGGTGAGGACGTGCGCGTGAAGCAGGATGTGGTTATCTCCATCCTGCATTGCCTGCTGGAGGGCAATAGCGTGCGCTCCATCACCGCGGCGCCGGCGAACAACCTGCGAGGCCGCCGCAGGGCGAGGCCCTGCCCCCGCCGGCAATTTAACTTGACAATAAGTAGATAATTATATAAGCTAGAAATTATGGATGGGCTGGATGCGGCTTTCTCGGCTTTGGCGGACCCGACGCGGCGGGCGATTCTGGCGCGTCTGGCGCTGGGAGAGGCCACCGTGATGGAGCTGGCGGAGCCTTTCGAGATGACGCAGCCGGCGGTCTCGCAGCACTTGAAGGTGCTCGAAGACGCGGGCCTCATCGTGCGGCGGGTGGATGGCACGAAGCGCCCGCGCC
Organism: Bryobacteraceae bacterium; assembly: GCA_035308525.1. Taxonomy (GTDB): domain Bacteria; phylum Acidobacteriota; class Terriglobia; order Bryobacterales; family Bryobacteraceae; genus Bog-159. The sequence continues at coordinate 45,763 of DATGGM010000182.1, read as the reverse complement.
GTCTGGCAAAGGCCGGTATTGATGCGATGGACCAATGGCTGGCCATGCTGCGAAAAGCACTTGAGAAAAACTACGACCGGCTGGACGAAGTTCTGGCCGGGGAAAAGAAGAAGAGAGGAGAAATACGATGAGTAAGTTGACGCTGACAACCGAAGGCGATCGGTACCTGGTTGTGACAAGGCGCTTTGCGGCGTCGCCGGAGGCGGTCTACCGCGCGCATACCGATCCGAAATTAGTCCGGCAATGGATGCTCGGTCCGGAGGGGTGGACGATGCCTGTGTGCATCGCGGATGCCAGGCCGGGCGGAAAGATTCGTTACGAGTGGGCAGATGGCAAGGGTCGCGGATTCTACCTCACCGGCGAATTTCTGGAACTGGAGCCGTTCAGCAGGATCGTACATGTGGAGCGCATGCACCTGCCCGATCCCACTCCGGACAACCGCATCGAAACGCGATTCGAGCCGGACGGCACGGGCACGTTGATGACGATGCGAATGACGCTGCCGGACGTCCAGACGCGGGCGGCCATGCTGGCGACAGGCATGGAACGCGGCATGGAAGCGAGCTATGCGCGGCTGGAAGGAATGACCTGGTTCGCGGCGTCGTAGGGGAAGCCAATCGCTTTTTGTCCGGAGAATGATATACTGCAACCAATCCGGCTCCGGCTTCCAGGGAGGGTGACATGCTGACTCAACGAATTTCACCGCGGCAACAGCGCGAGCTTGCGGACCGGGGTTTTACCCGCCGCGGCTTCTACAAAATCGCTTCCTTACTGGCGGCGGGCGCGTCCCTGCCGTTTTACAACGAGCGGGCACTGGCGCAACTCTCCATGGTGCACAGCATGCCGCCCGATGCCGTGAAGATCAACGCCAACGAGAACCCCATGGGACCGTGCGCGGAGGCGGCCGAGGCGATCCACGCCATCGTGCAAAAGGGCGGCCGGTATCTGTACGAAGAGACCTTCGAAATGGCCAGCACCCTGGCGGAACAGGAAGGCGTCCGGTTCTCGTGGAATCCGGAGGCGAGCTACGTGCAGGCGTTTGCGGGATCGAGCGACCCGCTGCACCGCGCGGTGCTGGCCTTCTGTTCCAAAGACAGGCCCTTCGTGGTGGCCGATCCGGGCTACGAAGCCGGCGCGCGCGCGGCCAAATTCATCGGGGCGCGGGTGGTTACGGTTCCGCTGGTGAAGGGCAGCGCGGCGCACGACGTGAGGGCGATGGCCGCGGCGGATCCGAATGCCGGCCTGATCTACGTTTGCAACCCCAACAATCCGACCGGCACGGTGACGCCCAGGGCGGAAATCGAGTGGCTGGCGGCCAACAAGCCGGCGGGCGCGGTGATCCTGCTGGACGAGGCTTACATCCATCTGTCCAGGTCGGCGGTGATGAGTTCGTTCCTGGCGGCGGCCGACAGGGATGTGATCATCCTGAGAACATTCTCCAAGCTTTATGGCATGGCCGGTTTACGGGCGGGCGCGGCGATCGGGAGGCCGGACCTGCTGCAGAAGATGGCTATGTACACGGCCGGCGCGCTGCCGGTTACCGCGATGGTGGGGGCCAATGCCAGCCTGAAGGCTAAGCGGGTGGTGGCGGAGCGCCGCGAGATCATCGCCGGGATTCGCGAAGAGACCTTCGATTTCCTGCACAAGAACAACATCGAATTCATACCTTCGGAAGCGAACTGCTTCATGATGAACGCCAGGCGGCCCGGCAAGGAGTTTTATGAAGCGATGACCCGCCGCAAGGTATACATCGGGCGCGTCTGGCCGGTTTGGCCCACGTGGGTACGCGTCACCGTTGGCACCCGCGACGAGATGTCTAAGTTTCGCGAGGCGTGCCTGCAGTGCTACAGCGCCTGAGGCGTTTCCGCTGTCGCAAGACCACATGCTATCCTATTAATAGGTAGGCGACGCCGTACGGCAACGGCACCCGGCATCTAAGGGTCTCCGACACCGAAAAAAACGAAACGAACCCAATTCCTAAATAATAAGTCTTTTATTTTCAGTAAGCGCTACCCACCCGCCCACGCCTCTTGCATCCCGGGAGCATTCATGTTAATCTCTATAGGCAATAGGGGAATGCTATGGCAACCGCTGTCGAAGACACCCTGACCGTCCGCGGTGAGTTCGAACTCCAGCACGACCGCCTCGTCCGCGATGAGATCGAAACCTTTCGCCGCAAAGCGCATGCCTTCCTGGCCGGCGAGATCCCGGAAGATGACTTCCGCCCGTTCCGCCTCAAACACGGCATCTATGGACAGCGCCAGCCCGGCGTCCAGATGGTTCGCTGCAAGGTCCCCGGCGGCCTCATGACCGCCGCCCAGATGAACCAGCTCGCCGCCGTCAGCGACGCCTACGCCGGCGGAAAAGGACACATCACCACCCGCCAGAATATGCAGTTCCACTTCGTCCCGCTGGAGCACGCCGCCGACGTCATGCACATGCTCGCCGACGCCGGCCTCACTAACCGCGAAGCCTGCTACAACACCGTCCGCAATGTCACCACCTGCGCGCTCGCCGGCCTCAGCCACGATGAGGTCTTCGATGTCCGGCCTTACGCGCAGCGCATCGCCTATGCCTTCCTGCGCAAGGATCTCACCAGTAACCTGCCGCGCAAATTCAAGATCGCCTTCGACGGCTGCCGTCACCAGGATTGCATCGCCGGAGCCATCAACGACATCGGACTGCGCGCCGTCATCCGCGACGGCCGCCGCGGCTTCCACATGGTCATCGGTGGCGGCCTCGGACCGCTTCCCACCGAAGCCCGGCTCCTCGACGAATTCCTGCCCGAAGACCGCCTGCTCAACCGCTGCGAAGCCGTCGTGCGCCTCTTCAACAAGTACGGCAACCGCATGAACCGCAACAAGGCCCGCCTGAAGTTCGTGCTGCGCGAGCGCGGCATCGACTGGCTGCGTGAGCAGATCGAGCGCGAGTACGCCGGCATCCTCGAGAACGGCGGCATCCCCTGGCCCGAGCTGGTGCCGGAAGGTTTCGGCGGATATCAGTCGCAGCCGCCCCCGCTCGGTCAGGGCGCTCTGCTTCCGGTGATCCAAACCAATGGCACCGGCGACCCCCAGTACGATCGCTGGCTCGAAACCAACATCGTCCGGCAGAAGCACCCCGGCTACGCCACCGTCGTCGTGCGCGTGGATCAGGGCAATCTGACCAGCCGGCAAATGCGCGGTCTGGCGCGCCTGGCCACCGACGCCGCCGACGGTCTGCTGCGCATCGGCATCGATCAGAACATCCTGCTGGGATTCGTCCCGCTCGCACGGCTGCGCCGCCTGCATGCCGCTCTCACCGAGCTTGGCCTGGGCGACGCCGGCGCCCGCGAGATCGCCGACGTCACCACTTGCCCCGGAGCCTACTCCTGTAACCTCGCGCTGACCAAGTCGATGAACCTGGGTGCGGCCTTGCAGCAGGTCGTCGCCGCGTACGATGACCCGCTGGTGCGCAAACTATCCATTAAGGTAAGCGGCTGCCCCAACTCCTGCGGCCAGCACTGGATCGCCGACTTCGGCTTCTACGGCAACGCGCGCAAGATCGACGGCCGCGAGATCCCCTACTACCAGATGCTGCTCGGCGGCGGCTTCGACGGCGGCGGCATCATGCGCTTCGGCCTCGCCGTGCAAAGCGTGCCCGCGCGCCTGGCGCCTGAAGCCGTCACGCGTGTGCTCGATCACTACCTCGCCCACCGCGCCCCCGCCGAGACTTTCCGCGACTACGTCATGCGCCACAAAGTGGAAACCTTCCGCGGCCTCACCGACGATCTCGCCAGGCCCGCGGACCTCTACCCCGAGATCTACCAGGATTGGGGCGACGACTCCGCCTTCTCGCTGCAGCTGGGCCGCGGCGAGTGCGCCGCCTGACGCTGTTATAGCTGTCCGCTAGCGTACCACCCATCCCGCAATCGGACACTAATCTCCCATTTGCCGCCTTTAACCCCCCCTGCTAACGTCTGGCGCTCCAATTGCTCTACCACCCCGAGCCGAGGAGCGCACATGAAAGACTTCCAGTATGCCCTGCGAACCCTCCTAAAAAGCAAAGCCTTCACCGCGATAGCGGTGCTGACTATGGCGGTGGGCATCGCCGCCAATACCACCGTCTTTAGTTGGATCGATGGGGTAATCCTCAACCCGTTCCCCGGTGTGAGCCGGCCGGCTGACCTCGTGGCGCTCGAAACCGTCGCACCGTCCGGTGAGCACCTGACCACTTCATATCCCGATTACCGCGATGTGCGGGACGGCGCCAAACTCTTCGACGGCATCATGGTGTCGCAGCCGCGCCCGCTCAACGTCGGCGAAGGTGTGCGCGCCCAGCGCGTGTGGGGCGAATTGGTCTCCGGCAATTACTTCGACGTGATGGGCGTTAAGCCCGCCCTCGGCCGCTTCTTCATCGGCCAGGAGCGCGACGATTCGCCCGGCGGTCACCTGGTCGCGGTTGTCAGCCATGCTTTCTGGAAGAACCGGCTGCATGCCGATCCCGCGGCCGTGGGATCCACCATTCGCATCAATCGTTACCCGTTCACCATCATCGGCGTAGCTCCTGAGAATTTCGGCGGATCCATGAGCACCCTGGCCTTCGATCTTTGGGCCCCCGCTATGACCTTCGGCGAGTTGACCGCCGCCGGCGACTTCTATGTGGGCGACCGCCAGACTCGCATGTTCCTCTCATTGGCCCGGCTGAAGCCGGGCATCCGCATCGAACAGGGTCGCGCGGAATTGCGTTCTCTGGCCCAGCGGCTGGCTGAAACATATGCCAATACCAACCGCGGCATGGGCATCACCATTGTGCCGGTCTCGCGCGCCGCCTTCGGCGCCCAGAAAACCATGCTCGCGCCGCTGAGCATTCTGATGGGCATCTGCGGCGTGGTGCTGCTCATCGCTTGCGCTAATGTGACCAACCTGCTGTTGGCGAGAGCCACTGCGCGCGCCAAGGAATTCAGCGTGCGCCTTGCGCTGGGCGCCCCGCGCTTCCGCCTCGTCCGCCAACTCCTTGTGGAAACTCTCCTGCTGGCGTTCGCCGGATCGCTGCTGGGCCTGGCGTTTGCAGACCAGATGCGCTCCGCGCTCATATGGCTGATCCCCGCCACCACCACACCCACCCTGGCGAAGCCGCCGCTCGATTGGCGCGCGCTGCTGTTCACCGAGGCGCTGGCCGTGGCCGTCACTTTGATCGCGGGATTGATTCCCGCGTGGCAGGCCACCGATCTGGATTCGAGCGATGCTCTGAAGGAAGCCGGCCGTGGCGGCTCCGGTGGCGCGCGCTCGCACAGGCTGCGCGGTGCTTTGGTCGTCGCCGAAGTCGCGCTGGCGGTCGTGACCCTTGTCGGCGCCGGCCTCTTCATGAAGAGCTTTCAGCTTGCTAAAACCATTAACCCCGGCTTCGATCCACAGCACGTCGCGATCGCCGAAATCGAGCTCTCGACCGCGGGCTACAACGCCGCGCAGGCCGGCATCTTCTGCCGGCGGTTGCGGCGTGACCTGGAGTCCCAGCCCGGCGTAACGGCGGTCAGTTTCGCGGATAACATTCCGCTGGGCTTCGTGGGCGCCGCGTGGGAAGATCTGCAGGTCGAGGGCTATGTTCCCGGACCCACCGAGAACATGAAGATCTACCGCACCATGGTCGCGCCCGGCTACTTCGATCTGATGCGCATTCCGCTGCTCGACGGCCGCGACTTCGCCGAACGCGATGACGACAAGTCCCTGCCCGTCATGATCGTCAACCAGGAGTTCGTGCGCCGCTTCCTCCCACGCCGGAATCCCATCGGAAACAAAGTGCATGGCTGGGGCAAGTGGTTCACCATCGTCGGCCTGGTCAGGGACGCCAAGTACATGAGCTACACCGAGAGCCCGCAGCCTTACTTCTATATACCGATCCGCCAGATCTACCGCCCGGAAATGGGTCTCAAATTCTACCTGCGCACCGCCGGCGCTCCCGAGCCGGCCGTCAAAATGATCCGGCAGGCCGCAGCCGCCGTCGACCCCAACGTGGCCATGTTCGGCGGAGAATCCTTGAGCATCCACATCGGCGCCGCGCTGTTCGGCCAGAAAGTAGCCGCCAGCCTGTTGAGCGCCTTGGGCCTGATCGCCCTGGTCTTGTCCGCCGTCGGCCTCTATAGCGTGATGTCTTATTCCATCGTTCAGCGCACGCACGAGATCGGCATCCGCATCGCGCTGGGCGCGCGGCCGCTGGACGTGACTTGGCTCGCGCTGAGCCGCGGAATGGTGCTGGCCGGAGCCGGTCTGGCGATCGGGCTGTTCGCTGCCGCCGCGCTGGCGCGCACAGCCTCCTCCGCGCTGGTCAAAGTCAGCCCCGCGGATCCGGCGGTGTACGCCGCGGTGGCCGCATTTCTCGGCCTCATCGCGGCCCTGGCAAGCTGGATCCCCGCGCGCCGCGCCGCCCGGGTCGATCCCATTGAATCGCTGCGCGTCCAGTAGCGTTTGTTGTGTGAGATCCTATATAAGATTGGAGACCAGCGCTATGAAGAAGACTCTCTTGTTCGCGGCAGGCCTGTTGATCTTCGCCTCCGCTTTTTCATCCGGCAATGCCCAGGATAAGGGCCGCACCCTGAAAGTGACCGTGCGCTACACCGGCTCCGGACCCGTGGACGACAAACATAAAATCCAGGTGTTCATGTTCGATTCACCGGACTTCGCGCAAGGCAACGGCATGCCCACCGGGATGCAGATGACCGCGGACAAGAACGGCAACGTGACATTCACCGACATCGCCAAGTCGCCGGCCTACGTCGCCGCCGTGTACGATCCCTCCGGTGGCTATGATGGGCAGTCCGGCCCGCCGCCCTCCGGTTCGTCGCTCGGTATGTACTCCAAGGAACCGCCGGCCCCCAGCCCCATCGAGATCGGCGATGGCAAGACCGTCACCGTTGAGGTATCCTTCGACGATTCAGCCAAGATGCCCTAGCGCCTGCACGGTCTCCAGCGTGTCCGCTTCTCCGGCGGTTTTGTCCGTCCGGTAGCGTTTGACGCGCGCGAAGCGTAGCGCCAGCCCGCGCGGATAACGCGGGCTGATCTGTATATCGCTGAACGCGATCTCCGCAACAATCTTCGGCTCCACGTACACCGTGTAGCTGTCGCGGGAGATCTCCAGCTTCAGCAACTCCGCCGTCTGCCACGCCAGCATCTCGTCGGTCAGACCCTTGAACGTCTTGCCCAGCATGGCGAAGCCGCCCTTCTCCGTGTCGCGCGCGCCCAGGTGCAGATTGCTCAGCCAGCCGCGCCGCCGTCCGTGTCCCCATTCCGCCGCCAGGATCACCAGGTCCAGCGTGTGTGCCTTCTTGATCTTCAACCAGCTCTGGCCGCGCGCCCCCGCGGCATAGGCCGCGCCCGTCTGCTTCGCCATGATCCCTTCGTGGCCCCGCCCCAGAGCCTCCGCCAGGAACTCCGCCGCGCGCGCGGCATCCGCCGTCACCAGGTGCGGCGTCACCGCCCCTACCGGCGCGATCCCCTCCAGCGTGCCGAACCGCCGCGCCTGCGGCTCATCCATCAACGATTGTCCGTCGAGATACAGCAGGTCGAACCAGAACGGCTGCAGCGGCAGCTCCGCCCGCATGCGGTCCAGATCCAGCTTGCGGCCGAATCGCCGCATGGTCACCTGAAACGGCTGCGGCCGGCCATCCGGCAAGAGGCTGATCACCTCGCCGTCCAGGATGGCGTCCTTTCCCGGAAGCGCGCGGGCGGCCTTCACGATCTCCGGCACCGCGCCGGTGACGTCATTGAGGCCGCGCGTAAACACCCGGACTTCATCGCCCGACCGGTGCACCTGCACGCGCGCGCCATCGAACTTGTATTCGAGCGCCGCCTCGCCGAGTTCTTCGAGCGCCGCGTCCACATCCTCCGCGGTCTGTGCCAGCATGGGCTGCACCGGCCGGAAGAGCTGTACATCGTACTGCTCCAACCCGGCAGCTCCGGATTCGAGCGCCGAGCGCGCCACGCGTCCCATATTGCCGGCCATCATGACCGCCCGGCGCACTTGCGCCGCACCGATCCCCGACGCCTTGGCCAGCGCTTCCAGCATCACGCCTTCGAGCGCTCCCTGCCGGATCTCGCCCAGCAGCAGTCCGGTGAGAAACTCCTGTTCGGATGCGGTAGCACGGCTGAGCAGCGAATGCACCAACGCGCGCTTGCGCTCCTCAGATCCGCGGCCCGCCGTTGTCGCGAGCGTGTCCATCGCAGCGTCCACCTCGCGAACCTGGAGAGACGGTTCATGCGCCGCCGGGGCGGCCGCGTCCCGTAAGGTAGCCCAGCCGATCCCGATACGGCCCTGCCGGATTTCGCCCGTCAGGAATCCTACCACCGTCTCCACTTCGTCCACCGGAAGCTGTCTCAGGAGCGCGGCCAGCATCCCGATCTTTTCGATCCGCCGCGAAGTCAACGCCACCCCCCGCGATGTCTCTACCACGTCGGCAAGCAGCACCACGCCCGATCTTAGCGTATCCGGGAACTTCCGCCGCGCCGCGGTTTCTAAGTTCAAATGAAGATCCGCCAAGAGCTGGACAAACTCGCTCAGGACCTGCGCTACGCTGCGCGCGGCTTTGTGCGGTCGCCCACGTTCACCGCCATTGCCGTGCTCACCGTATCCCTGGGCACCGGGGCAGGCACGGCGGTCTTCAGCGTGGTCGACCGCATCTTGTTTCGCAGCCTTCCTTACGCGCAGGCTGATCGCCTGGTTTCGGTCGGTTTCGTGGCGCCGATCGTCCCGCAAGAGTTCATGCTGGGCACCGACTATCTCGAGTGGCGCGCGCACCAGCAGCCCTTCGAGTCGCTGACCTCCTGGACCGGAGTGAGTGACTGCGATCTGACCGAGACTAACCCCGTGCGCCTGGCGTGCGCCCAGGTGGAAGCCAGCCTGCTGCCCACGCTCGGCATTCAACCGCTGCTGGGGCGCAACTTCACGCGCGACGAAGACCTGCCGAATCGCCCGCCCGTCGCTGTCCTTTCTTATGGCCTGTGGCGGAGCCGCTTCGGCGGAGACCGGCAGGTGGTCGGAAAGACCATGCCGCTCGACGGCCAGTTCACCACCATCCTGGGCGTGCTGCCGCCGGATTTCGAGTTGCCTGCGTTAGAGCATGCCGATCTGCTGGTGCCGCAGGCGCTGGATGAAGCGGCCCAGCACCGCCCCAATGCCGGACGCGTGCTGCGGTCGATCGCGCGGCTGAAACCCGGTGTCACCCCTCAGCAGGCGTCTGCGGCGTTGGCGCCGCTCTTCAAAGAGTCGCTCGAATACGTGCCCGGACCATTTCGCAAGGAAGTGACCCTGCGCGTGCGATCCCTGCGCGACCGCCAGATCCAGGATGCCCGGCTGGCTTCGTGGATTCTGTTGGGCGCGGTGCTCGCGGTCTTGCTGATTGCCTGCGCCAATGTCGCGAACCTGCTGCTCGCGCGCGCAGCCGTCCGGCAGCGCGAACTGGCGGTGCGCATGGCGTTAGGCGCCAGCCGCATGCGACTGGTTCGCCAGGCGCTCACCGAAAGCCTGTTGCTGGCGGCCTCGGGCGGCGCGGCCGGATGCCTGCTGGCCGCCGCCCTGCTGCGTATCTTCGTGGCCATCGCCCCGGAGGGCATCCCGCGATTGCAGCAGGCTACCGTGGACCCGCGCGTGATGCTGTTCACGCTGGCCGTCTCGCTGGTTTGCGGTCTGCTCTTCGGACTGGCGCCCGCCCTCGAAGACCCGCGCGCCGAAGCACTGGCCGGTTGGCGCGCGCTCGGCAGCCGTCATTACCTGTTCCGTCACGGCTTGGCGGCGGCGCAGATCTGCGCGTCGCTGGTGCTGCTCACCGCCGCCAGCCTGCTGCTGCGCAGCTTGTGGAATCTCGAGAACCAGCCGCTCGGAATGCGCACCGGCAGTGTGCTCACCGCGACCGTCACGCTAGGCCAGAAATCGTACGCCCATCCTGCGCGTCAGCTGGCCTTCTTCGAAGAGATGGAAAGCCGCCTGGGACGCCTCCCCGCAATTGCTCATCTGGGCGTAAGTGACTCGCTGCCGCCCACCGGTCCGGCTCACGACATGATCTATGCCGCGATCGACGCGGCCGGCCGGCCGCGCGCGGCCGATGGAACCGGCGGCATGGTGACCTGGCGGATCGTCACGCCCGGCTATTTTGCGGCACTGGGCGTCCCGATTCTGCGCGGACGCGCTTTTCAGGAGGAAGACCGCCAGCCGCATCGCGATACGGTGATCCTGAGCGACGCGCTGGCGCGCCGCATGTTCCCCGGCGAAGATCCGCTCGGGAAGCAGATCCGGCCCGGCCGCTCGGGACCTTGGCTGACCGTGATTGGCGTAGCCGGCAATGTGAAGAATAGCCCGCTGATGGAGCCGGACGAACCCGAATACTACGTCGCGCGCAAGCATTCGACGGAAGGCATCGGGCGCACCGAGACAGCCGTCATGCGCGGCCCCCTGGACACCGCCGCGATGGCCCGCTGGGTGCGCACCGAAGTCGCGGCCATCGACCCCACCGTGCCCGTGAATATCGAAACGCTCGATCAGCGCATGGGCAAGCTCGCGGAGCGCCCGCGCTTCAACGCCTGGGTGCTGGGCCTGTTTGCCGGGATGGGCGTGCTGCTGGCGGCCATCGGACTGTACGGCGTGATCTCATTTTTAGTTGCGCGGCGCACCCAGGAGATCGGCGTGCGGATGGCGCTGGGAGCCACGCCCGGTGCGGTCGCGCGGCTGGTGCTGGGGCATGCCGCGCGCTGGACGGCTGCCGGCGCTGCGATGGGCGTGATCGGGTCGCTGCTTGCCGCGCGCCTGCTCCAGACGATGTTGTTCGACACATCGCCGCGCGATCCGTGGGTGCTCGCGTCCGCTGTCTCCGCGCTGTGGGCGGTCGCCATGCTGGCGGCGTGGATCCCCTCGCGGCGTGCTTCCCGTGTGGATCCCATGCAGGCGTTGCGCCGGGAATAAGACTCGCGCCGAACGGCGCCCGCGCCGCACTGCTATAATGGAATTTCCCTTTTTTCCGTAGGAGATAACACTACATGTTTGATCTGTTTCGCAGCCGGGACAAAGCCGTGCGCATAATGTTGGGCGGATTACTGCTCCTGGTCGCCTTGTCCATGTTGACCTACCTGGTGCCCAGCTATAACACGGGCAGCGGCAGCGCGTCCGATATGGTGGTGGCCGAGGTGGGGAAGGACGCCATCACCGTGCCCGAAGTCCAGAAGGTGGTCCGCATGAATATGCGAGGCAACCGCATGCCGCCGGAAATGGTGGCGTTCCAGGTTCCCAGGATCATCGATTCCATCGTGACCGAGCATGCGCTGGCCTACGAAGCGCAACGCCTGGGCTTCAAGGTCACCGACGAGGAACTGGCCACCGGCATCCAACAGACGATTCCGCAACTGTTTCAGGATGGCAAGTTCGCCGGCAAAGACGCCTACGCGCAGGTGCTGGCGCAGCAGGATATGACCATCCCGCAGTTCGAGGCCGACATGGCTCGCCAGATGCTCATCGGCAAGCTGCGCGGGATCGCCACGGAAGGCACCGTAATTACGCCGCTGGAAATCGAGGCCGAATACAAGCGCCGCAACGAAAGGGTCAAGATCCAGTACGTCAAGATCGCGGCGGACAAGCTGCGCGCCCAGGTGCAGGTCACTCCGGAGGAACTGCGCAAATCTTACGAGAGCAACAAGCCCCTGTACCAGGTTCCGGAAAAGCGCAGCCTGGGTATCCTGCTGATCGATCAGGCCAAGCTGGAACAGACTATCCAGCCCACCGACGCCGATCTGCTGCGCGTGTACAACGAGAATAAGGATAACTACCGCTTGCCCGAGCGCGTGGACGTGAGGCACATTCTGCTGAAGACCAACGATAAGGACCCCAAGCAGGAGGCCGCCGTCAAGGCCAAGGCCGACGATCTGGTGAAGCAGCTCCGCGCGGGCGCGAATTTCGCCGAGATGGTTAAGAAGTACTCCGAAGACCCCGGTTCAGCGGCAAAAGGCGGCGAGTACGATGGCGTGGTGAAAGGCCAGATGGTTTCGGAATTCGAGAAGGCGGCTTTTTCGCTCAAGGTGAACGAGATCAGCGAACCCATCAAGACCGCCTACGGATACCACATCCTGCAGGTCCTGAAGCACGAGCAGGCGCAACTGAAGCCGTTCAGCGATGTAAAAGCGCAACTGGCTGTGGAGTACAAGAAGCAGCGGGTGAACGATCTGATGCAGCAGGATTCCGATAAAGCGCAAGCGGCTCTCACCAAGGACGCGTCGCACCCCGATAAAGTCGCAGCCGACCTGGGTCTCGAATTCGTGAAGGCCGATAACGTCGGGCCCGGCGATCCGCTGCCGCAAATCGGCGTCAACAAAGAGTTCCAAGACTCCGTCACCGGCCTCAAGCAGAGCGAGGTTTCGCAGCCCGTCATGATCGCCGGCAACAAGATCGCCATGGCTGTCAGCACGGGCGTTACACCGGCGCATCCCGCCGCGTTCGAAGAAGTGGAGAGCAAGGTTCGCGACGCGGCCATACGCGAAAAAGTGAACCACTTGATGGACGAGAAGGCCACTCAGCTGATCGATAAGGTTCGCGCGAATGGCGGGGACCTGGCGGCCGCGGCGAAATCCATGGGGCTGGAGGTGAAGACTTCCGATCCGGTGGATCGCGCGGGTGCCATTGAGGGGCTGGGATCCGCCGGCATGTTCCCGGATGCTTTCACCAAGCCCGCCGGGTCAGTCTTCGGGCCCAGCGCGTTTGCCGATTCCAAGATCATAGGCAAGATATTGGAGAAGATCCCGGCGGATCCGGCGGGCTTGGCGGCACAGCGCACGGCCATTCGCGACCAGATTAAGAGCCAGAAGGCCCAGTCCCGCGGCCCCCTGTTTGAAGAGGGCATACGTGAGGCGCTCACCAAGGAAGGCAAGGTCAAGGTTCACCAGGACGTGGTGAACCGGTTGCTGGCCAGTTATCGCGGCTGACCCGGATGATCCATTCCATCCTGGACTTCCTGCGCTCGCTGACTAACCCGGAGCGGCTGATCGATTTGCTCAGCACGCTGCTCACCGGATGGCTGGGTTACGCCACGTTGTTCGCGCTGGTCTTCGCCGAGACCGGCATGCTGGTGGGTTTCTTTCTTCCCGGCGACTCGCTGCTGTTTACGGTCGGGGTGGTTTGCGGCGCAGGGCATCTGGATATCGCGCTGGTCAACCTGTTGCTGATATCTGCCGCTCTGCTGGGCGATACCGCGGGCTACATGCTGGGCCGCGGCACCGGGCCGCACATCTTCAACCGCCCCGATTCGCGCATTTTCCGCCGCGAGTATCTGCTGCGCACCCACGAATTCTACGAGAGACACGGCGGCCGGACCATGATGTACGCGCACTTCATCCCCATCATCCGGACGTTCGCGGCATTCGTGGCGGGCGTGGGCCGCATGAACCTGGTGCGCTTCGTTTCGTACGACGTGCTGGGCGTGGCCGGCTGGGTATTTCTGATGACCATGCTGGGATATACGCTCGGCGGCGTCGCGTTCGTGCGGCACAACTTCGACAAGGTGATCCTGGGCATTATCGCGGTTTCGCTGTTGCCGGCGGGGATCGAAGTGCTGAAGTCCCGGCGGCGCAGCCTGGCGGCCTCGCGCTAGCGGCGCGGCCGCGGCGTGGCGTCGCCCTGCGTCATGCCCATGGCCCACTTTACCGCTTCCGTCCACATCTGCTGGATGTCCGGGCGGTCCCAGATTTCTTCGCGGTGGCCGAGCGAAGAATAGAAGACGCGGCCCTTGCCGTAATTGTGGACCCACGTCACTGCGAAATCTTTGTCGGTGCGGTGCACGCGCGGGTTTTTCAAGTCCACCGAGCCCGGATCGATGCTCATCAACACGCGCAGCTTGTCGCGTGAGTACGGCTCTTTGAACTGGTAGATCTCGTCGTAGACGGGCAAGTTGGCGGGGAAGTGCCTGGTGGCGGGGAAATCGTGGTCTTCCACGTTGATCACCGCGTGCACCTGCCCCCAGGGGTGCTCATTGAAGTAGCCGCCGATCAGATCGCCGTATTCCAGCCACTTGTAGAACGTATCGGTGGCGCTGTGGGTGCCCAGAAATCCCTTGCCGTCCTCCTTCACGAAGGAAAGCAGCGCGGCCTTCTGCTCGTCGTTCATGTCCAGCTCGCCGGTGGTGTAGAACATGACGGCGTCGAAGAAATTCAGGTTCTTGGCGTTGTTGTCGAGCTTCCGCTTGGTGACCAGTTCGGTATCCGTGCGCAGGTACGTGTCCCACAAGCCGGTTTGCTGGCCGAGCTTTTCGATGGTCGCCATGGCGTGCGAGACCGAATCGTGCTGGAAGCCCTTCACTTCGCCGATGAAGAGCAGCTTCTTCCGGGCGGGGGTCTGGGCGCCGAGAGAGCCGCACAGGCTCAACATGATGAATAGAGATAGCCAGGTCTTCATAGTTTTCCTGAAGGGCAATGGTCTCACCGGGCGGGCGTACGCGCAAGCGGCTCTCAGCGCCCCATGCCGCACTCGGCGTGCACCGCGCGCACAGCTTTATCCAACCCGTCGCGGGCCACCACGATAGCTATCGTCAGCTCGCTGGATCCCTGCGCGATAGCAATGATGTTGACCTTCTCCCTGGAAATCGCCGTGAAGATGCGTCCGGCGATGCCCGGCTTGCCTTGCATGCCTTCGCCCACAATCGCCAGCAGCCCGACCTGCTCGTCCACCTGAATGGGATGTACGTAGTCGTGCGCCAGTTCCAGCGCCAGCGCGGATTCGAGCGCCTGGCGGCTCTTCTCCAGCTCTTCGGCCCGCACCAGGAAGCAAAAGGTCTGGCGATAGCTGGAGCTGGAGAATACCAGCACCTCCACGTTGGCGCGGTCCAACGCTTCGAGGGCGCGGGCCATCACATGCGCGCCGCTCAGCTCGGGGCTGGCGGGCTCGATGGAGATCAGCGCAACGCGCGCCAGCGAGGTCACCGCGCGCGCGCCGGTGGCCGCGCTGATGGCGGGTACGATGCGCGTGCCGGGTTTTTCGGGCGCGAAGCTGTTCTTGCTCCAGACGGGGATCTTCTTCTCGATCAGCGGCGCCAGCGTACGCGGATGCAGCACCTTTGCCCCGTTGTAGGCGAGTTCAGCGGCTTCGGCGTAAGTCACTTCGTCGAGCACGGCGGCGTTCGGCACCAGGCGGGGATCGGCGCTCATGATGCCGTCGACGTCGGTCCAGATCCACAGTTCGGAGGCGTCCAGCGCGGCGGAAAGAATGGACGCCGAGAAATCCGATCCGCCGCGTCCCAGCGTGGTGGGGCGGCCATCCGCGGTAGCGCCGTTGAAGCCGGTGACCACGGACAGAACCCCGCGCTCGATGAGCGGCAGCAGGCGCGCGCGCGCCTTTGCGCGAGTTGGCTCCATCAGTGGGGAGGCGTTGCCGAACACGGCGTCGGTCACTACCACCTCGGCCGCGTTAATGGCTTCGGCCGGCGTGCCCCGTGCATTTAGACACTCGGCGATCAGCAGGGCGGAGAGCCGCTCGCCGATAGCGATGGCTTCGTCGACCGAGCGCGGCGGCATTTCTCCCAGCATCAGCATGCCGCCGGCGATGCGTTCGAATTCGGCGATCAGGCGCGCGATACCAACTTCCGCTTCCGCCTGCCGTTCGGGCGGCAGCAACTCGCGGCACGTGGCGATGTGCCGCTCACGCAGCTTGGCGACGTTCGCCTCCAGGCCCGCCTGATCTCCGGCTTCCGCGTGGCGCAAGGTATCGAGCAACAGATCCGTGATCTTGGACATGGCCGAAACGACGATGGCGACAGGCCGTTGCGCCATATTCTCGGCGGCAATGCCGGCGGCGATGCGCATGCGCTCGGCCGAGCCTACGCTGGTGCCGCCGAACTTCATGATGAGCAGATCGTTCAACTGAAATCCTTTCCGTTAGTGATACGTGCCCGCACCAGTTTCAGAATCTCTTCTTCCACCTGGCCGGGCGAGAGGCCCGTGGAATCGATATAGACCGCATCCGGCGCCTGGGTCAGCGGAGCCTCCGCGCGGGTGCGGTCACGCTGATCGCGCTCCCGGATCTGAGCGGCGATGGCTTCGGGCGGCGCAGCCTCGCCCTGATCGCGGAAGTCGCGCAGGCGGCGGTTCACGCGCTCGCCGGGGTCGGCGTCCAGGAAGATCTTCACGTCCGCTTGCGGAAATACTACGGTGCCGATGTCGCGGCCTTCCATCACCACGCTGGTACGCGCCCCCAAGGCCCGCTGCTTTTCGACCAATGCGCGGCGCACGCCCGGAATGGCGGCCACCACGGATGCCTGCTTGCCGACTTCCACCGTGCGGATGTCGGCGGTGACGTCCTCGCCGTTGAGCAGGACGGCCGCGGGATGCAGCTCGATGTCGGCCGCGCGCGCCAGTTGCTCCATGCGATGCATGTCCGTGGTGCCGGCGTTCTGCCGCATGGCCCAGAGCGCGACGGCCCGGTACATGGCGCCGGAGTCGATGTACGTGAAGCCCAGGCGGGCGGCCAGGCGGCGCGCGATGGTGCTCTTGCCGGCGCCGGCGGGTCCGTCGATGGCGATGACGATGCGCCGCGATTGCTCAGCCACTATTGCTTTTCCGAACCCGGCGTTAGAGCGTTCATGAAAAGTAGAATAGCAGGAGAAGATGTCGCCCGAAGAATTCGACAGCCTGGTGCAGAGCGCGTACGCGCGGATTCCCGGCCGGTTCCGTAATCGATTGCGGAACGTGGCGGTGATCGTGGAGGCGGAGCCTTCCGCGGCGCAATTGGCGGAGGCCGGGGTGGGGCCGGGAGCGACGCTGCTAGGCCTCTATCAGGGGCGGCCGCTGACCGCGCGCAGCGTGTTCGAAAGCTTCAGCATGCCCGACCGCATCACGATTTTCCAGGGTCCGCACGAGCGCCTGTCGCGCAGCGCCGCGCACCTTGCAAAGATGGTGGAGGATACCGTGTGGCACGAAGTGGCGCATTACTTCGGCATGGATGAGCGGCGGGTGCGCGCGGCGGAGCGCCGGCGGCGCAGGACTTAGTTGGGGGGCCCCTGGGGTTGGGGCTGTGGTTGAGGTTGCGGCTGGCCGAAACCGGGGGATGGCTGGCCGCCGCCATTATTGAAGAGGCTATTGCCGATGGCGTTGCCTCCGGGACCGTTCATGCCGGGTTGCTGCGGGTTCATGCCCGGCGGCATGCTGCCCATCTGGCTGGCCGGAGTTCCGGGCGCGCCGCCACCGCGCTGCAGGCCCGCCAGTCCGCGATCCTTGCTCTGGTCGTAGACGAACTCCCACTCGTTATACTTCTTGCGCTCGTTGTATACGATGATGGACGGGCCGGTCGACTCGCTGGCAACACCCGCGATGCCACCGCCTACCTGCGTGCCTCCCATGCCGGGCAGCCCCTGCATTCCGTTGGGACGCGGACCGGTGAGACCCAGCGTGCCCATGGTGATCCCGCCGCTGGCCGCCCCAGGGTTAGCGTTCGGATCAACCTGCTGGCCGGAGGCGCCTATCTGGGCCTGCTGACCGAAGCCGGGGGATTGAGGTCCGAACCCCGGGGAAGACTGTCCCGGATAACCGCCAGTGGGGCCGGGGAACGCACCCGGCGGAGGCGGGTAAGCCCCGCCCTGGCCAAACCCCTGTTGGCCGGGAAACCCCTGTTGGCCGGGAAATCCCGGCTGGCCCGGAAAGCCCGGACGTCCTGGAAACGACGGCGGCATATTCGGCATGGTTGGATTGGGCGCCGCCGACTGACCCAACGAAGGCGAAACATACACGCTGCTGCCGGCGTTCGGATCCGTGTTGGAGGCTCCCATCTGGTTCGGCATGCCCCCATTGGGCATGCCGGGCTGGAATGGCATGCCTGGCTGGTTGGGCATGTTGGGGTTGACGGCCATGCCAGGATTTACCATGCCCTGCTGATTGGGATAAGCGCCAGGCGGGAAGTTGCCGGGTTGCGGAAAGCGTCCCTGAGGTATGCCGGGAACTGGCTGGTTGGGCACGACGCCCGGCGCGTTGGCGACCGCTCCCGGCGTACCGGGAGCCGGGGTGTCGTCGCTATTGTCGTTATTGTCGTTGTTATCGTTGTCGGTGTTTTCTTCGGCGGCGTCCGGCTGAGGCTGGGCCACCTCTTGCGTGACCACCGGCCGGTCGTCGCTGGCGCGGCGGCGCAGTGCGGGGTTGTTCTGCTGCTGGTTGGGATCGGTGGTGGCGCCCAGCACCGGACCCTCGGCGATAAACGTATTGGTATTGGCCGGCTGCTGCTGGTCTTGCCCCGGCTTGGTCTTCTGAATGATGGAGTCGGTGAGCACGCCGCCATTGATGTGGATGAGCCGCCATTTCTCCTTGCCGGTCATGGGGTCCACGTAGCGCTTGCGCAGGAATCGGATATTGTTCGTATTTTCCAGCTCTTCGATGGTGGCGGGATAACGGCTGAATTTGCGCACGAAAAGCTGGATGGCCCGTTTATATTGCTCGCCACGCTCGATGAGCAGTTGCTCCTTGGCGCGCTGTTTCTCGAAGGCTATGCGCGGCAGCTCCCGATACAGCATGATGGCGATGACAGCCGCCATCAGGAAGACCAGCAGCATGGCATAGCCGGATTCGCGCGCTGCCCTGGGGCTGCGGAGCCTGTTCATCCCGCGGCTGCCTCCTCCTGTAGTTGCAGGGTCTGCTCGTGTTTGAACTGGGTATCCTCCATGACCACCGAGTTTACTCCGATCCGTACCACGCGGTACCGCTTCTTGACCACGTCGCCTTCAGCGCCCACCAGGATGTCGTCGCCATCGAGGAAGAATGCGTGCTTGCGATTATCGCCGCGGGCGCTCGAGTACCCGTAGTATTTCAAGGTGATGGGCGGAGCCTGCGGCGCCGGCGGCGGCTGCGGCGGAGGCGGAGGAAGTTGCGGTCCGGCGGGCTGGCGATTGGCGACCGAGACCTTTGGCTCCGGAGGAAGCGCTGCCGGCGGTGGAGTGCCCACCTGAAACAGATTGCGGTGGCCGCCCTCCATTCCCACGCTTTGCACCTTGGCCAGCAGGTCCAGGCGCAGCGTCGGGTCAGTCGCCATGGGATCGACACGATCTTCGGGACGCTTGGGCTTCAAGGATGGGCGGAACTCCTCGTTAGCTCGCGAGGAAGCCGCCGGAGAACGCGGCGCCGACTGCGGCTCGGAATAGGACGCAGCTGCCGGCGCGGATTTGGTGGGGGCAGGCGCCTGGATGGGCCGGCTGGCCGCCGGGCTGCTGGAGGGGCCGGACAATACGTTGGTGTAGAGCGAATAGCCGCCCAATACGACCAATGTGCCGATCAGGTAGACCAGCCTCTTACGTTCGGGAGCAAGTTTCATAGAGTGCTCCCTGGTTCCTCGCGCACGAAGGTATCCAACTTAATGCTGACGCTGAGTACGTCTCCGGTATTGGTTTGTTGCGGCGCTGCCATCAGGCTCTCGATGATCAGGAAGCGCGGCGACTTATCCAGCAAGTTGACGAACTTGGTCAGGCTGGCATAGTTGCCTTCATATGCGGCGCTGATGGTCATCTGCATGAGGGAATCGCTGCCCTCCACCTGTTCCAGATTGTAAGAGGTCGGGCGCGGCTGAATGCCTGCCTCGCGGGCGACGTGATCGAGTTCCGAGAAAATGACCGAGAATGTCGTGCGGCGGTCGGTGGTGTACTGCGCCAGAAAACCGTCGCCTTCCTGCCGCGCGAGATCGGCTTTGCCGACCAGCTTTTTGCTGCGCTCCAGGCGCGCCTGCATGGCGGTCAACTGTTGTTGCAGGCTGGCCTGCTCGCGCGCCAGATCTTCCGGCGAACCGCCCCACGGTTTGAACGCCAGCAGCGCCGCTACGATATTGGCCACCAACAAAACGCCCAGCCCGGCGCGCACCAGCACGCGCGGGTCCTTGAGGTTCAGATGCGAGCCGCCTGTCAGCAAGCGCGGCGATACGCTAAAGGCTCTGGGCATAATTCACACTCAAACGGCAGCGATAGAGCTTGTCGGTCTGGGTCGGCGGCAAGGTGCTATGCGAATACACCGCGCCGAATCGCGGCGAGCTCTCCAGATTTTTCAGGAGCTCGATTACCGGCTCGAGCGATTCCGAGCCGACGTTCATATCCAGCGAGATCTGGTTCTGGCCGACCACCGTGGGGCGTATCGACATGATACGCACGTTGTAAGGCACGACCTTTTCCAGGTCGGCGAAGATCTTCGTCCAGCTGATGCCTTTGCGATACAGCAGGGCATTGAGAAACACGCTACGCTCGAAGACCTCGGCGTTTTCGGGCTTGCGCAGGATGGCATCCTGGCGCGCCTGCTCGGTCGACACCGCGCGCATCTTCGACTCCAGCCGCGCGATTTCCTTGCGGGTTTCCGCCACTTGCCCGCTTTCCAGGCTGTTCAGAGAGAGGAGGAAGATCAGCAGCACGATCAGCAGGACACCCACCGCGCCGGAACCGACCAGGACGGCGCGGTCGCGGCGGAAGGGTTGGCTGGCGAGATTGATGGGGATTCTCATGCGAGTTCAGTTGTCACGGCCCACCGACCTTAGATAGCCGAGCAGCCCGGCGTTGTTCTCGCCAGGAGGCGCGATGGGCGAGCGGACCGGCTCCACATCCACACCCATCTCTTTGTGAAACTGCTGCCGCGCCGCCTCCAGGAGCTGTCCGAAGCCGCACAGCAGCAGCCGCTCGGCCTTGGCGCCCAGGTTGTCTTCGATGTAAACGAAAGTCGGATACAGATCGGCGGCGATTTCGGCGGTGTCGGGCCCCGAAATTTCCAGACAGCGCACCAGCTTCAGGCGGCCCTGGTGGAGCACCATGACGGTCAGCGCGCGTCCTGTCACTTTGGCCATCACGGTGATGCCGGCGTCGTCAATCAGGTTGAGCGCGGCCAGGGACGAGGTGGTCACCAGGCCGGGATTCATGCCCGCCGCGCGGAACGGCGCTTCGTAGCGCGAGACCACTTCCAACGGCGCGACCACCACCACGACATCGATCTTCTGGCCGTCGGCCGGCTGCACCGAATAACTCATAGCCGCCGATTCCACGTCGAATGGGACGCTCTTGCGAAGGCGGAACCGGATCAGCGCGAGCCTTTCCTTAACGTCCGACGGAAAATGATCGAAATCGAGTACCGCGATGCGCGTGCAATAGTCCGGCAGGATGAGCGCGGCGTCGCGTCGCTTGCTTTTGCCGTTTTTGGGCGCCAGGTCGCGCACGGCGAACGATAGCTCGTCGGGCATCACGACGTTGTCCTTCAGCGGAGAGATGGCCAGGACGCCGGGTTTCAGCGGCCGGAAGTCGATTTCGGTGCGGGCGCCTATGCGCGCCATGGCGATGCCGGCCTCGGATAGCTCGAATGCCATGGAGGGCGGCGGCTCCTGGAGCAGGGCGGAGATGGGGCCGGGGAGTTTCATTTACCCTTCGATAAACGTGACCTTGTTGATTTCCTTCAGGGTGGTCACGCCCTTGCGCACTTTATCCACGGCCGATTCGCGCAGGAAAGTCATGCCCTCGTCGCGGGCCTGCCGCTTGATTTCCGATGTCGGCCGCTTGTCGAGAATCATCTCGCGGATCTTATCGCTGAGATCCAACAGTTCGTGTATGGCGGTGCGGCCGCGATATCCGGTGCCGCCGCACTCGAAGCACCCGGCGCCTTCCATCAGGCCGATATGCTCCCATTCCGCGGGATCCAGTCCGGACTCCGCCAGCGCGGCGCGGCGCGCTTCCGGGCTCTCGAAGGGCTGCGGACGGCGGCAATAATCGCAGATCACGCGCACCAGCCGCTGTGCCAGGATACAGTTCAGAGCGGAGACGAAGTTGTACGCCTCCACGCCCATATTCAGGAAACGGCCCAGCACATCGAGCACGTTGTTGGCGTGCACGGTGGTGAACACCAGGTGGCCGGTGAGCGCGGAATTGATGGCGATCTGGGCGGTCTCCTGGTCGCGGATTTCGCCCACCATGATCTTGTCCGGATCGTGGCGCAGAATGGACCGCAAGCCGCGCGCAAACGTCAGTCCCTTTTTCTCGTTGACCGGAATCTGGGTGATGCCTTTAATCTGATACTCGACGGGATCTTCGATGGTGATGATCTTGTCTTCGTCGTTCTTGATCTCGCTCAACGCGGCATACAGCGTGGTGGTCTTGCCGGAGCCGGTCGGCCCGGTGACCAGCACCATGCCGTAGGGTTCCGAGATGTAGCGCCGGAACTTGACCAGGTCGCTTTCGGCGAACCCCACCACTTCGAGCGAGAGTTTCGAGAACTTCTCGCTCATGGACTCCTTGTCGAGCACGCGGAGCACGGCGTCCTCGCCATAAATGGTAGGCATGATGGAGACGCGGAAGTCGATCAGGCGGCCCTTGTAGCGCACGCGGAAGCGGCCATCCTGGGGGACGCGGCGCTCGGCGATATCCAACTCGCTCATGACCTTGATGCGCGAGAGAATGGTGGAGTGCCAGTCCTTGGCGATGGGCGGCATGGCATAGTGCAACACGCCGTCGATGCGGTACTTGATGGCCACTTCCTGATCGCGCGATTCGATGTGAATATCGGAAGCGCGCCGCTCGAGCGCATTGAAGATAGTGGTATCGACCAGCTTAATGACGGGCGCGATGTCGCTGTCGACCGCGGTGAGCTTGTCGATGGAGAGCGTTTCGTCGGAGTTTTCTTCGTCGATCACTACGTCCAGCGTGAAGCCCTCGGTGACTTCTTCGAGCACACGCTGGGACTGTTCGGTCTTCTTGAGCAGATCGGCGATTTGCGAGAGCGTAGCCACCTTCACGCGCAGCTTCTTGTTGAGCAGCAGCGCCAGCTCGTCGATCATGTTCAGATTGCGCGGGTCGGCGAGGGCGATGTCCAGCGTGCCGTTCTGCGCGCGCAGCGGCACGAAGTTGTAGCGGAACATCAGGTCCACCGGGATGGAGCGGAACAGGTCGTGATCGATGGAGCCTTCGCGCAGGTCCACGTACTCGCAGCGATAGCGCGCGGCCATGGCTTGCGCCTGGGCGGCCTCGGCGGCGTTGTCGGGAAGTCTGGGTTTATCAGTTGCCATAAGCAGGCCCTTATCGGATCGTGTCCGCCAGCGAGAAGATCGGCAGATACAGCGCGATCAGCACAAATGCCACAAAACATCCCATGAAAATCATGATGGCGGGCTCGATCAGGGAAAGCGCCGCCGCCATGCGGGTATTCACATCCTCCTCGTAGAACTCGGCCACGCTGTTGAGCATGGTCGGAAGGGCTCCGGTGGACTCTCCTACTTCAATCATATCGATGGAGAGCGGCGGAAAAATGCCGGTGGTCTTCAGCGAGGCAGACAGCGCCTGGCCCTCGCGCACCATCTTGCTGGCCTTATCCAGCGCCTTGCGCAGCAGCGGCGTACCCAGCGAATCGGAAGCCGTCTCCAGACCCTGCACCAGTGGAATACCGCCCGTGAGCAAGGTGCTCAACACACGCGAAAATTGCGCTACCTGATACTTCACCCAGATATCCCCCAGTAGGGGAACGCGCAATTTGACGCCGTCGATCCGGGCGCGCGCCGACTCCCTGCGCGACCAGTAGCGGAACAGAATAATGGCGGCTACCAGCGCTCCGAATACGACCAGAATATAGTTGCGCGCGGTGGTGCCGATGGCGATCAGGATCAACGTCGCCTTGGGTAGCTGCGCCTGCATGCTGGTATAAAGCTGCGCGAAGTTGGGCACTACATAGGTCACCAGAAATACCATCAAGCAGACGGTGAGGAAAATCAGAACCGACGGGTACATCAGCGAAACCAGGACCTTCTTCCGCACCGCCAGGGAGAGCTTCTGGTAAGTGATGAAGCGGTCCAGGACCTCCGAGAGGCTGCCGCTTTTCTCGCCGGCCATTACGGTAGTGACGTAGATCTTGGGAAAGATGCCCTGCATGCGGAAGCTGTCGGAAAGCAGCGTGCCGTTGCGGACCTCGTCGCGCACCGCTTTAACGTGCGGCCCCAGCTTGGGATCCGTGAGGCGGTCGGCCAGCAGGTCGAGCGCTTTCAGAATGGGGAGGCCGGCGCGGATCAGCGTCACGAACTGCTGGTTGAAGATCAGGAACTTTTCGATGTTGAGCTTTTTGCGTTTGGCAAACAGCCCGCCCGAGATGCCCGACGTCAGGCCGCCCTTGGCCTTGATCGAATAAATCAGGAAGCCCTGCTGCGTGAAGCGGTCGCGCAGCTCTTTCTCCGAGCCGGCGTGGGCCACCTGCTGGTGGATCTCGCCCCGCGTGTCCGCGTATTTCATCACGAATTCGGCCATGTTATTGGGCGGTCTCCACGAGTTCCGCTCCCGGCGGCATTTGGAACTGGAACAGCTTGGACTCGAGCGGGGGATTCAGCTTCTCCTGGTCGAATGCGAATTCCAGGATGGAGCGATCATATCCGGTCACCTGGACGCGGCGGATCTGGGTGTCCGGGCCGACAACGAATTCCACCAGCGTGTAGGGCAGGGAATCCGTCTTGGGCTCGGCTGTGATGAGCGTGCCGCCGCCCTCCGACGGCTTGCTTTGGATGTTGCGGAACTCCTTATCAAAGTGTAGTTTACCCAGCAAAAATGCAAGTGGAGCACGCATATCATCGCTCTCCTTGATTTTCATTTTTTCCACCTGATGGTTGCTGGGGGTGTACAGCCACAAGAACTTGCCGTCGGAGACAAAGAGCTTGCCCTGTGGGGAGCTGTAGTCCCAACGCATGCGCCCTGGTTTGCGTAGGAGCAGGGTGCCGCTCTCGGCGCGGCGGGGTTGTCCTGGACCTGTATATACCTCATGGAAAACGACTTGCAATGTCTGGGCGTGGTTGTAGCGGCTTTCCACGGCCTTGAGCAGCGGCCCCAGATCGGGCGTGGCGGCGCATAGCGACACAGGCAGCAGGCACAACAGTAGCCGAACGGGGCTCACAAAGAAGTTGACGCAGGGGAGCGGGCGAGCGTGGAGGTTAGTCGGGCGGCGGACGGCCGGCTTTTGCGTTCGAGTTATCATCGAGAGTGATGCACCGCCGCAAGTTTCTGCAAATGGCCGCCGCGGCGCCCGCCGGGGTGCCTTTGGGGCTGGCCGCTACCGACCACAAGCTGCCCGAGTATCGCGTGGTCTCGCGCTATCCGGCAGCCGAGAAGCCGGGTATGCCGGGCGCTTATCCGGGGCAAGTGGTCTCAGTCCACGCCGAAAAATGTATCGACACGGCCAGCGATGCGCCGGATGCGGCCGTGGTGAGCGAGATGATGTCGCGCGGCATGCGCTCCCTAACCGGCGGCAAAGACCACCGCGACGCCTGGGCGCAGTTTGTTACGCCTTCCGACGTGGTGGGAATCAAGGTCAACTGCTCCGGCGCGCCCGGCATTATGTCTTCGCCCGCGGTGGTGGCCGAAATCGTGCGCAACCTGATGGAGGTGGGAGTCCCGCCAGATGCCATCTGGATCTACGAACGCTTCCAGGAGCAGGTCGACTCAGTCCACTACGACCGGCACCTGCCCCGGGGGATTCACATCTGGACCGCCGAACACCGGCGCGGCTCCACGGAATCTTACGATCCGGCCACGTATGTGGAGACGACGTTCTTCGATGAAGACGACACCCGCTCGAACCTGATCCGCCTGGTCGGCGGCCGCTTCACGAAGATCATCAACGTGCCGAACATGAAGGATCACGGCGCGGCGGGCGTCACCGGGTGCTTGAAGAACATCGCTTACGGGAGCTTCTCGAATGTGGCGCGCTCGCATTCCGGCACCGTCACGAACACGTATTCCTTCATCGGGACGCTGGCCGCCGTGGAACCGCTGCGTTCGCGTACTGTGCTGCAGGTGATGGATGGACTGCGCGGCGTCTGGCACGGCGGACCGTTTTTGTTCAACCGCAGATACCGGTTCTATCCGAAACGAATCATGATCGGCACCGATCCGGTGGCCATCGACCGGCTGCTGATCGACATCATCGACGAAAAGCGCAAAGCCGAGAATGCCGTTTCGGTGTGGGACCGCTCCGAAAAGTACCTGGCGGGTTCGGATGCGCATCGCAACAATCCCAACGCGAATGAGTTCGTGCGCGAGCCGGGACATATCGAATACGCGGCGCATCTCGGATTGGGCGTGTACGATATCGACAAGATCAAAGTCACGCGGCTTGAAGTCTGATGCTGGCGACTGTCGCATTCCTGCTGCCGACGCTGTTTTGGGATGGATCCGCCGATAGCGCCGATCTGCTGCGTAAAGCGGGTATCCAGAAACTGGACGTGCCTCCCGGCCGGGAAGAGGCCTGGCGCAAGCTGGGCTTTGACGCATCGGCTTTCGATCGCGCCGGCGCGGCGCAGGCTACGGCCCCCAGGGTGGAATATCACATGGACGTCGCGTCGGCCACGCGCGTCCCGTGGGTGGACGCGAACGGTTGGCAGTTTGAGCGTCGGCCACAAAATGCTTATTTCTACGACGCTCCCGCTGGCGCGGCGGCGCTGGCGGCGGCCGAGGCGTTTGCATACGGAGTCCATGCGGCCATTCACGCCGTGCCGGAGGATTTACCGGTGCTTGCGCGGATGCTCAATTTCCTCGAGCGAATCGGCCAGCCGGCCCTGCCCGTGCGAGCCAATATAGGGGTGATCGATGACGGCTCCGATGCCATGGGCGAGGTCCTGAACCTGATGGCCCGCCACAACCTTTTGTTCCAGGTCATTCCGGCGGTGGACCCCAGGTATGACGTGATCGTTCGCCCTGGCGAAGACATTTCCGATCCGTATCAGTTCGCCATGCAAGTCCGGCGGCGCCTTACCGATCCGAAGCGCCTGGTGCGGATCTACGGAAGCAACGTGGTGCTGGTGAGGCTGACCGGCGACGGCTCCAGAACGCGGGTGCACCTGCTCAACTACGGGGGAGCAGCCGTGCAGGGGTTGCGCGTGCGTGTGCGTGGTTCGTTTCAGCACGCCACATTGTCCGCCTTTGCTCATCCGAAAGCCGACCTTCAGGATTACACCAGCGACGATGAGGCCACTGAGTTCACGGTACCGGAACTCGACACCTACGCGGTCATAGATCTGACAACCAGGTAGGACTACTCTCCGAAGCGGCGAAAGAAGCTGGTGGCGTTCCAGTGCGGGCGCACGGGGCGGTCAGCGACCGCTTCGGCCAGCCCGCGCAACAGGTCGTCGAAGCGCGCCGCGCATTCCAGATCCACCGGCTGCTTGGTATCGTCGGCCGGCGCGTGATAGCGCTCCTTCAACCAGGTCTTGGCGATTTTCTCCTCGGGCGATCCTTTTTCAAAACCGACTTTGAGCGCCAGCGAAGGGATGCCGCGGCGAATGAAGCTGTACTGGTCGCTGCGAATAAACAGGTTGCGCTCCGGCTCCTGATCGTCCTGCACCCGCACACCACGCGCGCGCGCCACTGCGCGTATCTCATCGCCCAGGTCCGACTCATTCAACCCGTACACCGTCACACTGTGCAGGGGAAACAGCGGCAGAAACATATCCACGTTCAGGTCGGCCACCATGCTGTCCGGTTTTACGGTGGGGTGGGCCGCGAAATACCTGGACCCCAGCAGCCCCTTCTCTTCGCCGGTAACTGCCACGAACAGCAGCGACCGCCGCAGCTTTGGCTTCGTTTCGTTTAGGGACTGGGCGATGTCGATCAGGGTGGCTACGCCGGAGGCATCGTCCATGGCGCCGTTGTAGATGCGGTCTCCGTTGATGGGTTCGCCGATCCCCACGTGATCGATATGCGCGGTAAGCAGGACGTACTGGTCTTTCAGCGCAGGGTCCGTGCCGGGCAGAATGGCTGCCACGTTTTGGGATTCGACGTCGGAGCGGTCCACCATCACTCGCGCGCTGATGGACGCGTGCAGCGGGAAATGCGGCAGCGGTTTACCCGCCTCCACCAGAGCCACCAGATCGTCGAAGGAATGGCCGGATCCGGCGAACCACTTGCCGGCATACTCGGGATTCACCACGGCGGCAAATCGCTGGCCATGTTGATCGCTTAACGCCGGATCCGCCAGGCTCATGGAGGGCTGCCGGCTGCCGGACGCCATGCGCGACCACGGCAGATCCATGTGACGGGGGTTCGGAATCGAGATGGTTCCAACCACGCCGGCGCGTTCCAGAAAGCGGCCGCGCTCGGTAGCGGACTGGTAATGCGAGCGCAGAGGCCCGGGAATGTTTGATGGACCGCCGCTGATATACACCACGATCTTGCCGCGCACGTCGAGGCCCGCCAGATCGTCGTACTGCATCTCGGGAACTGTAAGCGCATAGCCCGCGAACACCAGGCCGGCATCCACGGCCGGGGCGAGGTCGATGCGCGTGCTGATGATGGCGTCCTCGCCGAGCACCAGCTCCTCGGATTCGCCGTTGCGGATCAGCGTCAGGCTTGATTCGGTTTCCCTCAGACGGCGCGAGTGGAAGCGGACCGGCTGGATGTAGCCATCGGTGCCTGCCGGCTTCAGGCCGGCGCGCTCGAATTCGCCCGCCACGTAAGCCGCGGCCTTGCGATGTCCCGCGCTTCCGGTCTCGCGGCCTTCCAGCTTGTCGTCCGCCAGGTAGAGGACGTGGCCCCACCAGCGCCGGCCATCCGGTGCGCTGGCCAGCAGGACAGCCGCCATAGCAGCGGCCAGGGTGGCCCGGCGGATCATTTCTTGCCCCTCACCTTCTTATATTCCTCGCGAATGGCCTGCATCTGGCGCGCGTGATTCTCGGCATGCTGCGCGAGCGTTTCCAGTTGGTCGCGTAGCGTGACGGCGCCGCGTTCACTGTGATTGCCCGTTCGAGCATAGGCGGCCTCGGGCAATTCTTTCAAGAGCTCGTAGTTTTCGCCGCGCAACCGCCGGAAAGTCTCGAGCGATTGTTTGGGCTTGCGGCGCGCGTAGTCCAGATTGCGGGCCCAGGCGTCCTGATCGAAAGCGATCAGGGTGGGATGTTCCTCGGCGACTATCTGGCGCATGCGCTGCGCGCACACCAGTTCGGAATCGGCCAGGTGCGCGATGAGCTGACGGATGCTCCACTTGCCGGGAGCGGGCGTGAAATCCTCCTCTTCGCCGAACACTCCGGTCAGGACCATGGCCAGCAACTCCGGTCCGCGGCGAAAGCGCTCCAGCAATTCGTCCAGTGCTTTATCGGTGTGCATCCGTGTCCATGGCGGCTAATAGTAATCCGCGCAACTCAGATAATATCCGCATTTCGGGCACACCAGTTTGCACTTGTGCTGGACCAGGCGCGCGGAGCAAACCGGGCAGTAGAGCATCGGCTCGTCTTCGGATTTCTGTTCGGCTGGCTGCACGGGCTTAAGGCTATTATATCCGCAGGAGGGAGAACAGGTCTTGGACGGTCTCTTCGACGAACCTTCCACGTTCGATCGCGATGCGCTGGCCGAGCGGCTGCGGGGTCTCGCCGCCCAAGGCATCTACCTGGGTGGGAGCTCGTGGAAGTATGAAGGATGGATCGGGCAGGTCTATTCGCGCGGCAACTATCTTTCGCGGGGCCGGTTTTCACGGCAGCTTTTCGAATCCACCTGTTTGAAAGAGTACGCGCAGACCTTCCCCACCGTGTGCGGCGACTTCGCCTTCTACCAGTTCCCCACGCCGGAATTCTGGGCTCGCCTGTTTTCGCTAACGCCGGAAGGCTTCCGGTTCGCATTCAAAGTGCCCGAGCAAATCACCTGCAAAGTGTTTCCATCGCATCTGCGCTATGGACCCCAGGCCGGCAAGGCCAACGAATCGTTCCTGGACGCGGAGATGCTGAAGGAGATGTTCCTGCGGCCACTGTGGCCGCATCGCCAGAAGACGGCGCTGCTGATCTTCGAATTCGGCGCGTTTGCGCGGCGGAGCATGGCCGGGCTGAGCGAGTTTCTGGATCGCCTCGACCCGTTCCTGGCGGCGCTGCCGCCGCACTTTCGCTATGCGGTGGAAGTCCGCAACCCGGAGTTCCTGCAGCCCGATTATTTCGGCTGTCTGCGCGCGCGCGGAATCGCGCATGTCTACAACGGGTGGTCGCGCATGCCGGAACTGCCGCAGCAGGTCGAAATTCCAGGTTCCGCGACGGCGGACTTTCTGGTATGCCGCGCGCTGTTGCGGCCGGGCCGGTCCTACGAAGATGCGGTGGCCGCGTTCACGCCGTACAACGAAATTCGCGATCCGTATCCGCCGGCCCGCGACGGTTTACGCATTCTGATCGACCGCGCACGCGAGCAGCGCCACATGGCATTCCTGTTCGTGAACAACCGGTTGGAGGGCAATTCGCCGTTGACCATCATGGCGGTGACCGATTCGGAGTGAGCGCGGCGGCGCCATGCTAAAATCGGAATTCACCCCCAGGGCCCGTAGCTCAGTTGGTTAGAGCGCTACCTTGACACGGTAGAGGTCTGGCGTTCGAGTCGCCACGGGCCCACCATTGTTTTCAATGGTTTACACCTGATTAACGAATCCTCGTGCGTAGCATCTGCGTAACACTTCGGCCCAGATTTCACTGCACACCGCCCACAGGGGGCAGCTTCGCCAACTGGGCGCCGCGCTCCTTCAAACGGTCTAGAATGCGACCTACCTGCTCACGCTCGCGTACTTCATCGGTCTGAGTGTAGAGGAAGGTCATATCAAGCGAAGCGTGCCCGGCGGCCTTCTGGGCTTCGATCGGAGTTGCCCCTGCCTCCTGCCGCCAGGTTACGTTCAAGCGGCGGAACGTGTGCATGCCGAAACCTTTATGATAGATCCCTGCGGCTTCTGCGGCTGGTCGAAAAACGTGTTGCTGCAGATCGCGGTCGTCGAGCAATGTACCGTCTTTTCTCAGGAAGATGAAATCGCCGGGCGCTCTGCCGTTGGCGTACTGAAGTAAATCGGAGGCGACACTAAGGATCTGGCGCACTCTCTTTGATGACTCGCTCTTTGGATCGTCGATATCGCCGCGATGCTGGCGGCGTTCCACCCGAAGTGTTTGTGATTGACCGTCGATATCTTTCTGCTGCAAGCCTAGAACCTCCGAGATCCGTAAACCTGCCACAACTGCCGTTTTGACGATGAGGCGTGCGCCAGCGGCATCAATGATCGCTGTTTCCGGTATCGCATCTAAGAACTTCTGCAGATCAGCCGGACCCGGAATGCTCTTGGCGCGCTTTACCTTCTTCTTTCCAACAGTTACGCCCTCACATGGGTTTCTACCATCCCACAGGTTCCACTCCGCTGCCTTCGTGAAGATTGCGGAAAGTAAATTGCGTAAATCCGACCGTGCCCACCAACTCAGACCTTCCCGCTCTTCTGTAACCTCCTTCCCGTTGCGTTCCGCAATGACAATTCGCGTTCCCGCCTTTGAATTAAGCCATACTTCGATCGCAGGTCTTGTAATCTCGCATAACTGCATTCCGCCGAATGCCGGCAGGATATGGTTCTGGAGATGGGCCCGATACTTTTCCTGAGTAGCAGCTCCAAGCTGCGGAATACGGGCATCTGCAAACTTTTGCGCCAAATCACGAAAGAGGATTTGTGATTGGATGACGAATCTTCCGGCATTGATCGGGGCGAGTACCTGTTGCTTTTTCGCCTTAGCTTCGCGCATCGTGATCTCGTCGCAGAAACCAAGCTGGAGCGAGCGCCGCTTACGCTTTAAGCCATCTGCCGTAACCACGGGCACGGTCGCCAGAATATAGTAGAATGGCCGACTAACATCGGTCCGCGTGAGGATCTTGGGATCCTGGTAGCGCTGTTTCATGCCGCCCTCGCCTTTATCGAGGATGCTCTGGATTATACCCAAAGCCGACACCGGTGCACCACCGATGCGATCCTCGATAGTTGGCGAGCGACGTTGCATTGCGAGAAACAGAGGCCCTGTCGTCTTCTAACGGACGGTACGCCCCTACGGGCGCGGCCCGATAGCATTGTTATTAGATCCGGAACCGCCGAAGTGAAGCTCACCGTTGCGGGCGAATGCGTTCCGGGCGACGTAATGTGCGCCACCCAACGATGGTTCATAAGGCTCGATCTCCGTCCATCCGAACCGCCGATGCGCTTCCCGCTCCCAGGGATCGATGCTCACGCGGTCAACTCCTGCAATCAGCAGATGGCAGTGGTAGCGGCCACGAATTTTTCCGAAAGCTTCGGCGATAACCCACAAGATAGGCTCACCAGCGGCCACTTCCAACTCATTCAGGAATCGCTCAAGTTCCCCAAGTGCCACGTCCCGACCGCGTGCCCGTCTGAAGGTTACAGTGACAAACCACGACCAGCGCGCAGCGCTCTGCAACCATTCGCCATACTGCTGGGGTGCTTGCCGGCGTCGGAAGGCCTCTTGTGCACGTTGTACCTGTTTCTGACGGTGGTCTCGTAACATGTTTACGAGCTTATCAGTGGGGTCAAGCAGAGGCCTAGGGAGGAACGCAACAACAACGTAGACAGTCTGCCGAAAACGTCATGGCCCTGGAGTAATTGCGTGCGGGTTGCGTGGTTGTGTATGGCTGAACTATAAATCGAACCAAAATGACAGTTGGGATGGCTAGTTTTCCGTGGATGGTGATAGAGAATTCAAGCTCATGCCAGGACTCCATTGGAAGAACTGCGGCTATCCTCTCCGCGAGATGGAGTGCGCGCCTGGGGTTATTTCTATATATGCTTACTTTGCCATACAAGCCAAATCTTATTTTAACGTGCCTGCCGGACCAGTTGTCTAGAGGTATAGCACAACGGCAACGTAGACAGTGATCGATCCGGACCACCGGCAGCACTTATCTAGCCTGCGCCGGTTTCGGCGAGACCCATTTCGTAATAATCTTGCGTGAACGACCCATCTCGCTGGCGATTTGATCGATTGTGCATCCACCTGCGTGCATCCGCATAGCATCTCTCTTGCTGGCCTGGTACTTCTTCGATCTTACGGCGGCCGCCATGGCCTGACACTCGTCCCTCGCGCACCACCTCTGTCGGCTCAGACTTACTGTATTCGCTGGGTGGTCAATTTCCCTTCCACAGTTTGGGTTTGCGCACATTGCCCAGCGAGTTCGTTCTGCAACAGCAAGTGCCAATTGGAACGCTATGAATCCAAACAAGTTGGGACCAAAGGCGTCGAGTCTAGCGTCGAACCGATAGCGACCAGTCTCACCGTCACGCAGTTGAAATGAAACGCCGCTGCACCGCAGCCACTCGTTGGCGACCGTGAGGACCCGTAAACCGGAATTTGACGGTTCAGGGACCGGTTCCTTGATAAGTGTCAGATAGCTGGCGGGGCCTTGATGCTGATAGACTTCTGCGCACAGCCAGAGTGCACTCTCCCAAGTCGACTTGTAGTCTTCTGGCCGAATAGCCGGTCCATATCCTTCTTGTTTCAGTGTAAGGAGCGCTGATGCACCGCGGGACAGCGCGCGCCACGAATCCAAAGGCTCGACGATGGCCCTAGACCTCAAGCCAAACGTGCAGTGTAAGCGACTATTTTCAAAAATCGCGCCCTGGGGATCGATAACGTGGCAGAGCGGCAGACCGTGTTTGCAAAGGCCCAAAACGCCGTTCTGGCCAGCGAAACGAAGTATCTCGGTGTCAGGGCAATGATGGAGCCGCAAAAAACGGTCGAACACGTCGGGTTCGGGACTAGATTTGCGATAGCGATCCTGCGCACTGAGGTTAAGGTCAAGTTCCCAGAGCAGCGAATCACCATCGAGCCGAATCCGATCCTTCGGCGGCGCGTCCACCGGCCCCACATATAGGCCCTTGACGGGCTCCACAAAGTCACTGGCGTCTAACAAGGTTGCACTCCTAGTTTTGCATTTTACGCCGACGGCCACCGAGTGGGCAATAGTTAAATTCGTGTGTGACACCGGGTGCGCATTCCTCCGTTGGTATCGGTACCAGCTCACCATTACGCTGACACCATCCGCGAAGTGTGACATGTTCCGAGTACTCTAGCCGATGATCGCGCGCCCGATCGTTGCCCCGGTTTTGCGCGTGGTCGGTTCGCTGGCCCTCAAGACGTTGCGCTGACACCATCCGCGAAGTGTGACATACTTTCGACTTGGACTTCTGGGGTGTCTGTGGGAGGATACGCGGCCTGTCCGGTGCAACCGTTGGCGGCCCCGTAACGAGCGGGAATGGCACTCGTACATTTCCCCAGGACGAATCGCGGAGGCATCGTTGGTGGTGAGTGGCTGGTGAGGTGCGGACCATCGGCAAGGCCATTTCCAGGCCCTAGGACGCGTCGCCACTTTCCCATGAGAAATCGATCTCTGCCAAACCTCGAACTTTGCCGTAGGGGAAGGCAGCCTGCCAGTTTCACCTGATGCTGGCCGAACCAGGTTTCTTGTTTCTTACGGAGGGTGATCTTGCAGGAACCAGCATCCGTGACACAGTCATCGGGCTCACTCCCGTTTCCTTCGCTATCTGCCGGACGCTCAGGCCTCGCGCCCTAAGATCGAGGACCCGGTCAAGCCGCACTGCCGCTCTGGGGCGCCCCAGAACCTTTCCCTGTGACCTTGCCCGGACCAGACCGGCCTGGACCCGCTCAGACAGCCTGATGCGCTCCTGTTTCGCGATGACCGCCAGAATTGCCAGCACCACATCCTTAAACATGCCCATGGAGCGCAGGTATTCTTCCCGATAAGAGAACCATTCGACCCCGAAGGACGAAAGCCGCTGTAGATGCTGCAACGTTTCCAGTACCCCCTCGCGCGAGAACCGGTCTAGACTCCAGAAAAGAACCAGATCAAACTTTTTACGCGACGCGTCCTGAAACAGTCGCCGGAACTCAGGCCGATCCGATGACTTTCCGGAGGCCTTGTCCACGTACGCGTGCGGGTGCAGGACCCATCCTTCTCCGGCCTTGTTGGCCACGAACTGACGAAGCTCAATTAGCTGGTTCTGGTGGTCTTGCCCTTTGTCCTTCGTGCTGACCCTGGCGTATAATGCGATCCTCATATCTCTTATTGTACCATAAAGAGTTGTTTTTGTTATACATCCAAGGGGTCCGATTGGTGCTGCATTTTCAGTACTGACTACGGCTGCTGAGCGGGGGGTTTTTGATACACCTGGTAAGTGGCCTCCCCCTCTCTAGAACTGCCCAGGGGACAGACCGTTTCTGTGCGACCGTTGGCGACTTTTTGAGCTTATTCCGAACGACCCGTGATGCCCTAAGGACTGCAAGTCGGCAGCGCATCGGATAGACCGCCTGCGGTAGGCCTAAAACACGACCAGCGCTAGCTAGC
This sequence comes from Bryobacteraceae bacterium, assembly GCA_035308525.1. GTDB lineage: Bacteria > Acidobacteriota > Terriglobia > Bryobacterales > Bryobacteraceae > Bog-159. The sequence continues at coordinate 10,668 of DATGGM010000182.1, read as the reverse complement.
GTTTTGCCAATTCTGTTGTCATCCGAAATCGAATTCCTCGGCTGGCCTAATTGCAACGCCACCACCAATTCTGGGTAGAAGGAATCGTCGCTGATTTTGAAGGCCTTGTCATTCTCAGTGCTCTACACCCCGGAACAGGTCCACAATCCGAACCCCAAGCGTCTGTGCCACCAGATGCAAGCTGGCAAGCGTAATGTTCATACGCCCATTCTCGAATGCGCCCACCTGTGCCCGGTGGAGGCCAGAAATGTCCGCGAATTCGTCCTGCGTCCAGCCGCGCTTTAGCCGCAGCTTTCGCATTCGTGCGCCGAGCCGCCTCTGAATTTCCTCACGTTGCACCACCAGCAGTTTCGGGGTAATCTGCTTAAAAACATACTACTTATACGAAGAGTGCATTGCCTGTCGGGAAGAACGGCGTTCAGGGCCTTCACCATCTACCGGAAGCGTGGCGACCAAGGAAATCTTTATCCTCCCGAACCGTCGATTCGATAAAACGCCCCAAAATGGGTTTCAAGGTCAGAAAAATAAAGTCGCAATCGCGAGAATATCGCTAGAATGCCTAAAATCAAAGGGTTCCAAACGCATGCCGAAACCGGAATAGTAAGTCTAGTCCTTGGCAACGGTGGTACAAGTGGCTAGAATATTGCCGGTCGCGTCTTGGGATTTTACATCTTTTCGTTGCCGTCGGAAACTGCCAAGCCATTTAAATGCTCGCCGAAGACCATCAGCCCTCAGTCGGTCATGCTGACCTCACTGTTACCGGGCAACGCGGATCTGCACCAGGCGGCCCCAAAAACAAAAGGAGAATGTATGCGGCATTTCTTGCATCAGTCAATTGCCTTGCCTGTTTTCGTGCGTGCCCCACTCTCGCTAACGAAGACTCTTCTTCTCGCCTTATTCGGGACGATGCTGGCTTTCGCCCAGCCCGCGCACCCGGCCCTCACAAACAACGATGTGATAAAGATGGTGCAGACGGGATTGAGCCAAGACATCATCATCAAGGTGATAGCCGAATCGCCAGCCAACTTCGACCTCACCCCTAACGGCTTGACGGTCCTGGAACAGGGCAAGGTGCCGGACGCAGTCTTCAAAGCCATGGCGGCACGGCAAATGGGTCAGCCGATCCCAGGCTATTCGAGCCAGCCTGCTGGAAGCGATAACCAGTCGAGGGTCCCCGTTCCCGGCCAACCCGGAGTCTACAAGGTCGAAGAGCGTCCATCTGCCGTTCCTCCCCCTGCGTCGGCCCCCACTGTCCGCACCCAGGTCCATCCGTCTGCCGATCTCTTCTTTGGGTACTCGTACTTGAACGTAGACCTGAAGGAGAACCTTACTGGGATTTCGAGGCAAAGTGGAAACGGCTGGAACACATCAGTCTCAGTCAACGCAAACGGGTGGTTCGCCATTGAGGGCGATGTGGCTGGATACTACAAGTCGATATCTATCGTGAACTTTCACGACTACTTCTTTACTGGCGGACCACGCATAAATATTCATCAGGCGTTCGTCCATGCATTATTCGGAGTTGATCGAGTGTCCGTTGGGGCTGACGGCATTTCGTATACTGACAGCGGCTTTACCACCATCCTGGGTGGAGGTGTACAGCTAACAATTCCAAACAGTCATTGGGCTGTCCGCCCCTCTTTCGATTATGTACTGACACGCCACAATCTCCATGATCTGATACCCACGACTAACCTCAACGACTTCCGTGCCAGCGTGGGCCTCGTCTATTTGATTGGGGAATCTAGCCGCGCTTCAAGATGACCAGGCGGACGCCACGGGACAACGTGATATCAGCGATCATCACCTCCTAATTTGCCGTCTATGAGGAACAGCGCCAGCCATAGCAACTCAAGAACGGACGGGTCGATTGTGGATATCCTTGCAAGCCTTCGAATTCCGAAAGGAGTGTCAGGATCGTGACTAGCGCTCGTTGGATTCTTTTGCCGAGATCCTGGTTCGTCCATCAAATTTTCCAGGTACGACAGCATATGAGGCGTGGGTGGCTGATCGGCCCGCTTCTTGGCCGTTGCACTCGACCCGCTGTATTCGTTGATCCATCGCCTCTGAAAAACACATTGTCCCACGAATACTCGGAAAGAGCGGGCAGAATAGGGTGCGGGCGATCTACGGGGGCGACATCCTTTACATGGCGTGACAAATAAACTACTATGCCCTTCGAATAGAGGATTTCCTATGATCTCTCGAATTGGCTGGTGTCCCGCACTTATGCTCGCTTCCCTCTTTTCTGCGCCTGCCATCGTCACCCAAGCGCAGACCTTCCTGGTACTTCATACGTTTGCCGGCGGCACAGACGGGATAGCACCCGTCGGGACCCCGGTCCTATATGGTGGCAGTCTTTACGGCGCGACTTACAGCGGGGGCTCGTCCGGCAGCGGGATCATTTTTCAAGTGGATCTTAACACCTTTAAAGAGACGGTGTTGCACTCGTTTTCCTCCAGCGATGGAATAAACCCTCCAGGGGGTCTGATCCAGGACTCGGCAGGGAACTTCTATGGCGCTACCCAAGGCGGCGGCACTTATGCCGACGGAACTGTGTTCCAGATGAGTGCGACCGGCTCGTTGAGCGTGTTGTACGACTTCAACAACTCCGGTAATACTAACGCGCAAACGCCTAATGGAACCCTGGCACGGGACTCGGCAGGCAACTTGTACGGCACCACAGCATTCGGCGGCAACGGAAGCGGTCTTGGGTGCGGAACCGTCTTTAAGCTGCCGGTGATTGGCCAAGTTGGGCTCCTTCATAAGTTCTCATGCCAGCCTGATGGGAGTTTGCCAAAGTCGGGCTTGCTCCTGGCCCAGAGCACTGGGTACCTCTACGGCGCCATGTCTGCAGGCGGCGCATACAACTTCGGAACAGTCTTTGAGGTGAATTCAAACACTGGAATCTTTACCTTGCTTTACACCTTCAGTGGGGGCGCAGATGGGGGTAATCCATGGGTCGAAGGAGGATTGATTGCTGATGAGTCGGGCAACCTTTATGGCACAACTTTGACCGGCGGAAACGGCAGCGGCGGCGCTGGAGACGGAGTTATATTCAAGATAAACATCGCGACTGGCCAGGAGACCGTACTTTACACCTTTGCTGGTCCAGATGGGGCGAATCCCCGCACAGGTGTGGTTCGGGATTCGAATGGTAACCTCTATGGCACCACCTACAACGGCGGCGCTTTCAATGCGGGGACTGTCTTCAAACTGGACACGGCGGGCAACCTCACCACACTCCACAGCTTCACAGGCGGGGCGGACGGCGCAAATCCTGAAGCGGCAGTGGTTCGGGACTCCTCGGGCAATCTTTACGGGACCGCCTCAATCGGCGGTGTTTCCGAGTGCTTTAACGGCTGCGGGACCGTATTCGAGATCACGACCGCCGGACCGCCGGTTCCATCGATCAACTCCGGTGGTGTCGTGAACGCCGCCAGCTATACCGCGCCCGTAGTCCCAGGTAGTATCGCCGCAGCATTTGGAAACTTTCTTCTCGGTTCTCCCTCCGGGGCACAAAGTATACCGCTGCCGACGGACCTCTCCGGGCTTTCCCTGGCATTCGGCAACGGCGTGGACGCCCCGCTGTTTTTTGCCTCTGGGCTACAGGTTAATTTTCAGGTGCCATGGGAACTTGCCGGACAAACGCAGGCATCCGTCACTGCGTCTATCGGTGGCCAGACTAGTTCTCCCCAAACCGTGAATCTCGCACCATTTGCCCCGGCCATCTTCAGTATCAATTCTGCGGGCACGGGACAGGGGGCGGTCCTGGACACTTCGTATCGATTGGTGGATGCGTCCAACCCCGCCATCCCTGGGTCCACCTATATCCAGATCTACTGTACTGGCCTTGGACCGGTGAGCAATCAACCAACGAGCGGCCATCCAGCACCGGACGTTCCCCCATTTGCCGAAACGACAACGACTCCCACAGTGAACATCGGCAACGTACCGGCCCAGGTGCTTTTCTCGGGCCTCGCACCCGGTTTCGTAGGACTATACCAAGTGAATGCCCAGGTTCCTGCTGGAGCACCGGGAGGGGCCTCCATACCCGTAACCGTCTCAATGGGAGGCATAACGTCCAACACGGTGACCATTGTCGTTCAAGGGCCTACGACAACCTTCGCAGTCACCAACGAGATGACCGCCGGTTCGGTGCCGGAGGATAGTAGCGGAAACCTTACCTGCGCGGTGCCAATCGCGCAGAATGTCTTCCAGCCAACCGATCCCGCAGTTTGGGTATGGTTCTCCTTTAATGGCGGTCAGACCGGAGACGTCTTGACGGTCAGCTGGATTAAACCGTCGGGAGCTGTTTATCTTCAAAGTCAGTCCGCTACCATCACCTTCAATGGATCTTCATGTTGGGCCGCGGGGATATACATAGGGGGACACGAACCGGCCACCGATCCGGGTACTTGGCACGTCAGCGTATTCCGGAATGGCGGATCGCTGTTTACCCTACCATTTACCGTGACTGCCCCTCAGGCATCAGCCGCCGGGACATGGCAAGGAACATGGTCTTCGGTCACGGGCGTGTCTGGCTCTTTCGGAGCTACCATCGCACAGAACGGCACTGCCTTAGCCGGGACCCTCGTGCTGCTCAACTCCTCCTGCTTTGTGGTTGGCAACATCAATGGAACGATTACCAATAACGCACTCTCATTTGGAGTGTTCTTTAGCCTTGTTGGGCCAACATCGCAGGTCGCATTCACAGCCACGCTCAACTCAGTCGGCTCCGGCACAGGCCAGTATTCTGTTCAGTCCGGCCCTTGTGCTGGCGACTCAGGCACATTTTCCATGACGATGCTGCCGAGTCAACCTTCAGTCGCCGGGAACTGGCAGGGGACGTGGAGTTCTGTCTTGGGCCTAACTGGTTCTGTCAGTGCAGCCATCAGCCAGACGGGAACGACCCTGACGGCCCCGATCACTCTGAATGGTTCCCCGTGCTTCACCAACGGAACCGCTTCTGGCAGCATCATCGCTCAAGAGATGTTGTTGGAGGCCACATTCAATGGTACGCTTCAAGTTGTCCTCGATGGTATGCTCGATTCGAGCGGTGCCACGATTACTGGCGCTTACGTGGTGGTTGCTGGGGCGTGCAGTGGAGACTCGGGATCGCTGTTTCTGACGAAGATACAGTGACCTGAAGGCCACGCGCCCTACCTGAACGTAATTGCGCGCGGCTACCTGTTTGGCCTTTCTCCCTTTACCAGGTGAATGCACAGGTGTCTGCGCGGGTACACCCAGCGGCACAGCAGTACCCGTGGCCATCTCGATGGGAGGCGTAATCTCCAACTCAGTGACTATCGCCGTTGGGAATTAGGTCTGTTCCCGACCCGGTATGGACCAAATCCCAAACCCAACTGGCCATAAACCCCACGGGGCGACCGCAGGCGACCCCTTGGCGCGGTTTTGGGGTAATAGCCGAGGTATTGACCCCGGATTAGCAGCGCCACCCCTGGATCGCCCAAACGCACCGGTTAGGATGGGCTCAGATTCCTCGTGACAATTCGTAACACATTGCCTTGTCCGTAACACTTCCGGAGCGTTTCGCGCTCAAATAAGCCATTTGTTTTCAATATGAATGTCCTTAGGTGGTTACCATCGCTACCTTGACACGGTAGAGGTCTGGCGTTCGAGTCGCCACGGGCCCACCATTAATTTCAATAGTCTCCTGGCAGGAACTGCAAGAGGGCCAGGCACACGAATAGACTGGCTGGAAGAATGTGCGGCAGCGTCAGGGCTCGGTGGCGGGCGGAGCCGCATCCGGCGCAGCGGCAGGCCCAAATCCAGGCGATGCCGGCGGAAGCAGAAGAACGCAGGTGCGTTGCGCCACCGCCGCCAATCCGATGGCCAATAAGGTTTTTTGCCCCAACATCTTCCATAATGAAGAGATCGTGCCATTGCTCTGTTATCTGGACGCCTTCTGCGGCATCAGCGGTGATATGTTAGTGGGCGCACTAGCGGACGCCGGAGCGGACCACGCCGCCATCATCGACGCGCTGGCTTCGCTCGATACGGGCGCGACGATGTCGTTCGAACGCGTCAAGCGCTGCGGCATCGCCGCCACCAAGTTCCATGTGTCGATTCAGGAGTCGCACGCCCACCGGCATCTGGCGCATATCCTGAAAATGATCGAGGGCGCGGCTCTCCCCGAGCCTGCTAAACGGAACGCTGCCGCCGTGTTCCAGCGGCTGGGCGAGGCGGAGGCGGCCGTGCACCAGGTGCCCATCGAGCGCGTGCATTTCCACGAAGTGGGCGCCGCCGATTCCATCGCGGACATCGTGGGCGCGTGCCTGGCTCTCGAACTGCTTGGAGTGACATCCATTGTGTCCGCGCCGCTCAATGTGGGCAGCGGGACCGCCAATACCGCGCATGGCCTGCTCCCGGTGCCCGCTCCGGCGACCGCTGCTCTGCTCCAGGGCCGGCCAGTCTATTCCGATGGCCCTGCCGTGGAACTGACCACGCCCACTGGCGCGGCCCTGGCTGTCACCCTGGCTCGGGGCTTCGGCGTGCTGCCGCCGCTGAAGATCTCCGCCACGGGCTACGGGGCCGGCGGCTACGATTTCCCGGACCGCGCCAACGTCCTGCGCGTCATTCTAGGCGAAGAAACCGGAGCAGATGAAGCCACCACCATCGCTGTTCTGGAAGCCAACATCGACGACCTCAGCCCGCAGATTCTGGCCTACGCCATGGACCGCATTCTGGAAAAAGGCGCTCTGGACGTGACGCTCGAGCCCATCCAGATGAAAAAGGGACGGCCGGGCACGTTGCTGCGCGTGTTGGCGCGCCCGGAGGATCGCGAGGCGATGGCGGCGCTCATCTTCGCGGAAACATCCACACTCGGGTTGCGCATCTACTCGGCCGAACGCCGGGTGCAGGCGCGCCATTGGGTAACGGTGGAGACGCCCCATGGCAAGGTGCGTATGAAGGTCTCGAGCGAGGGAGCCTTCGCACCGGAGTATGAAGACTGCAACCGCATCGCGCGTGAATCAGGTGTGCCCGTGAAGCAGGTGATGGCCGCGGCCAACGCTGCGTACTTAGCAGTAGTACGATGAAGATTCCCGATGAAATATTACCTCACCACTCCCATCTACTACGTGAATGCCGCGCCGCACATCGGCCACGCCTATACCACCATCGTCGCCGATCTGATCAAGCGCTTCAAGCGCATGCAGGGATACCAGGCGGTCCTCACCACGGGTAGCGACGAGCACGGCGTCAACGTGGAGCGGTCCGCGCAGCGCGCCGGCAAGACTCCCAAGGAATTCTGCGACGTCATCGCTGCCGAGTTCCAGCGGCAATGGCAACTGCTGGACCTCGGCATCGATTACTTCCAGCGCACCACCGACCCGAAGCACGCGCGCATGGTGAACGATCTGTTTAACCGCTGGCGCCAGAACGGCTACACCTACAAGGGTTCGTACACCGGGCAGTATTGTATCTTCGACAATCTCTACGTCAACGACGCCAAGCCGGGCGATCCATGCCCGGACTGCGGGCGGCCCACGGAAACTGTCACCGAAGAGAACTTCTTCTTCAAGCTCTCCGCGTTCACCGACAGGCTGCTGGCGCTTTACGAATCGCAACCCGATTTCATGCAGCCTGAAACGCGGCGCAACGAGGTGCTTTCCTTCGTACGCCAAGGGCTGACTGATCTATCGATTACACGGACAAATCTCAAGTGGGGCATTCCCGTGGAAGGGGAGTCGCCGCACGTCTTCTATGTGTGGTTCGACGCCCTGACGGCCTACATGACGGCCGTCCAGGGCACAGACCTGTGGCCCGCTGACCTCCACCTGATAGGCAAGGAAATTGTTCGTTTCCACGCTGTCTTTTGGCCGGCGTTCCTGATGGCCGCGGGCCTACCCTTGCCCAAGCGCATCTTCGCGCACGGCTGGCTGCTGTTCGAAGAGAGCAAGATGAGCAAGTCGCGCGGCAACATCGTACGCTCAGAGCCCATCCGCCAGGTGATGGGCGCGGATCCGCTGCGCTATTTCCTGCTGCGCGAGATCGTCTTCGGACAGGATGGCAGCTTCAGCTACGATGCGCTGATCGGCCGGTACAATGCCGAGCTCGCCAACGGCCTAGGCAACCTCGTAAGCCGCACGCTGACCATGATCGGCCAGTATCGCGGCGGCGCCATTCCCGGCGGGACCGTAGACGCAATTGCTGACGCCGCGCGGAAAACCATCGCGGATGTGGTGGCGGCATTCGATGTGTTCGAATTCACGCGCGCCCTGGAGTCTATCTGGGGACTGCTGTCGAAGCTCGACAAGTTCATCGTCGAACAGGCGCCCTGGAAGCTGGCGAAGCAGCCCGAGAAGCAGGCGGATTTGGATGCCACGCTGTATACGGCAGCGGAGGCGTTGCGCATCGCCACGGTGCTGCTGGCGCCGGTGCTGCCGCAATCCACGCCGAAGATCTGGACGCAGCTCGGCATGACCGAGCCGATCGAGTCGGTGCGGCTGGACGCGCTCGGGTGGGGACAGTTGCCGGTGGGCCAGAAGATCGGCGAGGTGTCCGGAGTCTTCCCACGCATTGAGGCCGCGCCGGCCATCGTCAGAATGCAGGAGCTGGAAGCCCAGGTTACCGCGGAGCAGAACGTCATGATGGGTAAGGCCCCGGCGCCCGCGGCGGCCGCGCCTGCCTCCGATCGCATCGCCATCGACGACTTCGCCAAGGTTGACCTGCGCGTTGGGCAAGTGCTTTCCGCCGAGCGGGTTAAGGGCGCTGATAAGCTGCTTCACATGAAGGTGGATATCGGCGAGCCGCAACCCCGCAGCATCGTCGCCGGGATCGCCGAAGCTTACCAGCCGGAGCAGATGGTGGGCCGCCGGGTAGTGATCGTGGCCAACCTGCAACCGCGTAAACTGCGCGGCATCGAATCGAACGGCATGATCGTCGCGGCATCCATCGAAGGCGGTAAGCCGGTATTGGCCGGCTTCCTGGAGGACGTTCCCATCGGGGCGCGCTTGAAGTGACCCTTACCGATTCGCACTGCCACCTGGACGACCGGCAGTTCGATGCCGACCGCCAGCAGGTGATCGAACGTGCGATGGCAGCCGGCGTCCAGCGCATGATGGCCATCGGCACCGGCAACGGTCCGCCGGACCTGGAAGCGGGGTTGCGCCTGGCGCGGCAATATCCGTTCATGTATGCCACGGTGGGCGTGCACCCGCACGACGCGTCGAAAGCCACGCCGGAGACATTCGCCGCCATGCAGGCGCTGGTTGCCGACGACAGGGTGCTGGCGGTGGGCGAGATCGGCCTTGACTACCACTACGACTTCTCGCCGCGCGACGTGCAGGCGGCCGTGTTCGTCGAACAGTTGAAGCTGGCGGGCAAGGCGGGAAAGCCCATCGTGATTCATACCCGCGAAGCCTGGGACGACACTTTGCGCCTCCTGCGGGAACATTGGACGGGCGGCGGCATCATGCACTGCTTCAGCGGTGGCCCCGCGGAAGCGCGTCAGGCGCTGGATCGCGGCTTTCATTTGGCCTTCGGCGGCGTGATCACTTTTCCTAAAGCGGATACGCTCCGCGAAGCCGCGCGCCTGGCGCCCGAGGACCGCCTGCTCGTTGAGACGGATGCGCCGTATCTGGCTCCGGTTCCCAAGCGCGGCAAGCGCAACGAGCCGGCCTTCATGGTGGAAACTGTGGGCCGGCTGGCTGAACTGCGCGGTGTAACGCCTGATCACATCGCCGAAGTCACTACCCGGAACTTCGAACGGCTGATGGTACACTGAAACTTCCAAATGAACCTGGGTAAGTTGGGGCTGGCCATCACCGGCAAGGAGATCTTCGACCTCATCCACGACGATCTGGCGCGCGTGGAGAAGGAGATCAGCCTGGAGACCGTGGCGTCGGTGGAGGTGGTCACCCAGATCGGCCAATACCTGCAGGAAAGTGGCGGAAAGCGGTTGCGGCCGTCGTTGTTGCTGCTGGCATCCAAGCTCATCGGAGACGGTGGCGAAAGCGCCATCCATCTGGGCGCCGTGGTCGAACTCATTCACGCCGCCACACTGGTGCACGACGACGTGATCGACGACGCGCGCACCCGCCGCGGCCGGCCTTCGGCTAACGTCCAGTGGGGCAATCACACTTCCGTACTGGCGGGCGACTGGCTGTACATGCAGGCTTTCCAGATGGCCCTGCGCGAGCGCAACTTTCACTTGCTGGACCTGCTGATCGGGCTGACCCAGATGATGGTGGAAGGCGAGCTGCTGCAGCTCGAGCGCATCGGTCGGATCGAGGTGTCCGAAGCCGATTGCATGGAATTGGTGGATCGTAAGACCGCGTGCCTCTTCTCCGTCTGCGCCAAGCTGGGAGCCCTGGTGGCGGGCGCTGATTCCCAAACCGAAGAGCGCCTGGGCGACTACGCCTGGAACCTCGGCATGGCATTCCAGCTAGTGGACGATCTGCTGGATTTCACCTCTCGCGAGCAGGTGCTGGGCAAGCCTGTGGGCAACGATCTGCGCGAGGGCAAGGTGACGCTGCCGCTGGTCTACGCGCTGGAACAGGCTTCGCCCGCGGAGCGCCGCCGGGTGGAAACCATCCTGCGCGAACGGAACTACGACCAGGTGCCGTTTTCTCAGATTCTGGCGATGGTGGAGCGTTACCAGGGCATCGCCCGCGTGAAGGAACGCGCGCAGGCCTTCACCGA
>DATGGM010000181.1:0-3881 GCA_035308525.1 Bryobacteraceae bacterium | reverse complement strand
CCAACATGGCTTCATAGGGCAACTCGCGGCGGCTCTCTCGCACCGCGAAATACCCGGCGGGTGTTTTGGTGAGCCGCACCCTCGATGAGACATCCCGCGTCGGCAACTCGCGCCGCCGTAGGCGATTCAGCGCCGATAAGTACGCCTCGCGCACCCCGGCTACATCTCCCATGAGCAAATGCCGGATAGCTTCGCGGAGAAATGCTTCCCCGAAAGGCTCCGCCCGGCTGGAACGAAAAGCTACACCATGCAGGATGAGCGAGCCGTCATACCTCAGCAGCGCATAGTTCTTCGGCTCGTGGGAGAGCATCGCCGCGTAACGGCCTTCAAATTCCAGTTGCACACGCGGAGGAAGCAGCGCGGCCACTTCAGCTACCGCGCGCCGCTCATCCGCTTCGGTCCATCCCTCGGGCGCCGCGAAGTACACTCCATCCGTATCGGCTTCCAGCAGCGTGACACCGCGGCGCGCCAGTTCCCGGCACATCAGCTCCAGCGTCTCCCGGCCGCGGCGCGTGACTTCGTTAGCCGCATGCACATCCGCGAATCGCGTAAGACCGCCCGCGGCAAGGTACCCATAGGCCGAATTCACGACCAGTTTCATGGCAGCCGACATGGCCTCATGCCCGTAACGCTCGGCCGACTCCGGCGCCGATTGCCGCGCGCCGGCCTTGGCGGCCAGCCGCAACTCGACCAACCGGTCCACCAGGGCGAGCAGCGCTCCCAGATGATCGCGAGATGGGCCAATCCGATAAGCCCGCATCAGCGACGGATACAGACTGGCGACGTCCGCTTTCACGATCCGGTGCGCGACTCCGGCGGCAAACAGATGCAGCGCGGCGCCGCTGTGCGCCGTTCCGTCGCCGGCCTGGTGTGCCGGCAAAGCCATACCGGCGCGCAAATATGCGCGCACCAGGAGCGGGTCGATGACGCCGGTGGCGGCGCCGGCGTCAGCCAGCCGCTCATATCGCCGGGGCGCCATCTGCGCCAGCGCGAAGGCTGCTCCGCCGAGCATCCGGGCTACTCCGGCCACCTCGCTTACGTCCGCCGTGGCGTAGCGGCGCACACGTTCGGGATCGCGGCGATACACGGTGTAAACCTGGCTTCCCGGGATCTGCTGGCGATCCGGTCCCGCAATCCCCAAGTGCCGGGCGATGGCCTTGAGTCCGTGGTTCGGCAACTCCCGGGCAGCGAAATCGTAGCGCAATACAGCATCCAATGTGTCGATGAATTCACGCCCGGGCGCCACATATCGTACGCGCCGTCCCGCTGTATCCGCCGCAAGACCTCGCCTGGCCGCCCGTACGCGCAGGCCCGGCGGCCCGATCCTACCCAAGGCGATTGGCACGCCCAGAATCTTCGCGCGCGTGGCGAGGAACGGCAGGTCGAACCCCTGTAAGTTGTGGTTCTCGATGATATCCGGATCGGCCGCCGTTACTTTTGCGGCCAGTTCCCGGATCAACGCGGCCTCACCGGCATTCCCGCCGGATGGGGCCTCCAGTGTTTCCGTGGCGCCCGACGAGTAGCGCACGGCAATCATGAAGATCCGATCACGCTGCGGGTTCAGACCGGTCGTCTCCAGATCGAACTGCATTCGATGCAGGCCGTCGAAGGAGAGGCCGCGGAAGTAGGTCCGCCCTGATGCAACCAGGTACTGCTCCTCCGGTGCCAGCGCGAGCACGGTCTCTTTGCCCAAATCGCGCAGGTGTGAGACGCGGCGGCCGAGGCGGCGGCTGGCTCCTTCCAGAACCGCCGAAATCAGCGGCCGTCCGTCCGGCGCGCGGACCAGGTAACGCAACGAACCCGGTCCGGCGAGTTCACGGTATGTGATGAGCGCCCGTTGGCTGCCCTCCGGACCAAACCGCTCGCCGAGGTGCTGCAGGTCGTCGAGCCGGCTCAGCACCAGCCACGGTTGGAAACGCGTCTCCTCGCGGACCAGTTCGCCGGTTTTCGGAAACCGGCGCCAGACAGTGGCGCGCCCGTCAAACTCCGCCCAGACGGACACGATTCCAGGGGTGGCATCCCAGCCCCATACCCAGTCGTCCTCGCGCTGCCACACCATCCCGAAAACCAAGATGACATATCGCGCGGCGCCCAACCACCTGGATTCCCTTAAAGCGGCGCGGCCTGCAACCGCTCGCCGATGGCGGCCTGGAACTCCGCTGCCGATTTGCCGCGCCCGAAAGATGCCGCGTTGGGCAGAAACGCGATCAGCTCCCCGTAGGTCCACGCCTTATCGGCGGGGAAGGCAATGAAACTGAGGGTATCCGCCAGACGCCAGCTCACCTTGACGATGTTGTCGAGGCTGACCTCGCCGGGGACGGGGTCCTCGTGGTGCACGGCAATGGCAGCGGCCAACTCATCGGGGAAGTCCCAATCCTGGGCCAGGTAGCAGCCCGCCAGGCAATGGTCGATATCGAAGAGGTCCTGTTCCGTCTGCAAAAGGTCGAAGCCGAAATCCAGTGTGACCTCCAACATCCGCGAGTATTCCCGGGGATATGCGGACATCAGGCCGAGCGTGCCCAAATTGTGGAGCAGACCCGCGGTATAAGCATGATCGGCCGGAAATCCGGTGATGCGCGCAAACTCCTCGGCGATCATGGCGGTCGCCAGGCTGTGGACCCAGATCTTGCGCAACGCCGCTACGCCAACAGAGGAGCGCACCATGCGGTTGATGGCCACCAGCGTAGCCATGGTCTTGACGCGATCGAGACCCAGCAGAACCAGGGCCTGGGAGACGCTGCGAACTTCCCAGCGGAGGCCCAGCAGGGCGGAGTTCGCGAAGCGCAGTAATTCGGCGGAAAACGATGGGTCCATTTTGACGAGATCGCCGAGTTCCTGGATGGCGACATCGTCCCGGTTGACCATGGCCAGCACGCGCTGGGCAATGGCGGGAAAGGGCGGCAACAGGCGCAGCGCCCAGGGTGCCCGCGGACGGGCTAGGGCTTCGGGCATAAACGTTACTCAGTATCTGTATCGGCGGAGCGCGGAGGAAGGATTAGGGCACCAGGTAATAGATCAATCCCAGGTTGGACTGGCCCCCGCTGTATGCAGCGCCATACAACGCGCCGGCGCTGTCCATCACCACGCCGGCCTCCGGATTGATTCCGTTGAAATCCAGAAAGCTGTATAGGACTGCTTCGGCCCAGGCGCCGCCGGGCGAGGCCGGCGCCGTCAGCGAGAACACAGTTCCGAGGTCGCCGGCGCCGCCCAGGTAAGAGGTGCCGTAGAGCACCAGGCGTCCGCCCGTCGTGCTTATGACCAATCCGGCGCGGGGCTCGGAGGCGTCCGTGCCGTTGGTGAAGCCGTGCAGCATGGTTTCGGTCCACTTTCCACCGGGCGTGGTGGGCGGCGTCAGCGAAAACACCGAGCCGCGGCCCATGGGTCCGCCGCCCAGGGTGGTGCCGTACAGAATGCCGCCCGGCCCCAGGACCATGTCGCCATGCGGATTGGCTCCGTCGGTGGGCGTGCCGGCGAAGCTGTACAGCACCGATTCCGTCCAAGCGCCGCCGGCGGCGGCGGGCGGCGTCAACTGAAACACCGTGCCGTTATTGGACGCGCCGCCGTTATAGGTGGTCCCGTAGTACACCCCTCCAGGGCCGGGTGTGACGGCCGTGTGCGGATTGGCGCCGTCGCCCGGCGAGCCGGTGAAGAAATGCAGGATGGATTCGGTCCACGCGCCGCCTGGCGCAGCCGGCGGGGTCAGGCGGAACACTGTGCCGTTGGAGGCGATTCCCCCGTTGTAAGTGGTTCCGTAGAAGATCGGAAGACCGCCCGATTCACCGGCGATGATCATCGCCGCGTAGGGGTTGGCCCCGTCGCCCGGACCGCCAGCGAAATTGTGGAGAACGGTCTCCGTCCAGGCGCCGCCGGGAGCGGCGGGC
>DATGGM010000180.1:0-3123 GCA_035308525.1 Bryobacteraceae bacterium | reverse complement strand
GCGTGCAGTGCAGCCCGGTGAAGAAATTGGCGTCCATCACGTCGTGAAAATCCTGCAGGGTCTGATTCTCGATCGGCCCCACCGTAATCACGCCCGCGTTGTTCACCAGGATGTCGATGCCGCCCCACGTGTTGCTGACGCGCTCCACCAGGCGCTCGGCTTCCTCCGGCTTGCGCAAATCGGCGGACAGCACCAGCACTTCATCGGGCCCATCGATCACTTCCTGGCGGAGCAGCAGCGTACGCGCACGGTCGAGTTCGCCCCCATCGCGCGCGGTGAGCACGATCCGCGCGCCCCGGCGCCCAAATTCCCGGGCCATGGCCAACCCCAGGCCTCGCGACGATCCCGTAATCAGCACGGTCTTGCCTTGCAGGCGGTTAGCGCGCACCCGCCAGGCGGCGGCAAGAGCGGCCGTGGCCAGGGCCGCGGCCCCCACGGTTGCCGCACCTGCAAGTGCTGCGCCGCCAATCAATATCCCGCGCGCGTTCTTCGATCGTCGGGAGAGAAACTGAGGCATGCGCTGGGCGACAAAGCGCGGCCAGACGCCCCCAGGCTCCGCCTCGGGATAAATAGCTGGTGAAGGCTCCGACGGGACACTTCCTGAACGACGAAAGGCACACATATCAGCCTAGAGAGAAGCATCACGCGCGGGGTTGCATACCCGGCAGACACATTTGACCGCATCCGGCAACGCCAACCCGGCGCCCACGGGGCTCGCCGCTGCGGCAAGAGAGGCAAACCGGGTACCCTGGGTCGCGATTTTGAGATGTGGGAGGGAAGCCGATCACCCACGAAGCCGGATGCCCAGAGCCTGCCCTTGAGCGAAATCGAAGAGTCTCGATTTTGAGACCTCGGAGCGAAGCTTACACGAGTACGTCCTGGGAAAATTGCCAAGATTCTCGCCGGCGGAGATGCGCGAAGTTCTACCAGGTGTTATACGGTTGCCCGTCCGAACCCTGCTCCTGCGATCCCGAATGCACATCGTCGATGCCCGGATCCGTCTGGTCCACGGAACGGAGAGAATCACTGGTGCTGGTCTGCCAGGAGTCCTTGGCGCGGGTCATGGGATCGATCGGGATCTCGCGCAGATAACCCTCGTTTACCAGGTCGTCCAGCGATTGCGGCGCCTTCTGCTTGTCGGCGGTATAGGAATCGATGGCGCTGCGCATGGTGTGCAGATCTTCCTTCAGCACCGCCTCGCGGGCCTGCCGCACTGCGCCCAAATAGCTGGGAATGGCCACCGTGAGCAGCACCCCGATGATGGCCATGACGATCATCAGCTCGACGAGCGTAAAGCCTGCGTCTCTTTTCTGAATCCTGCGCATAGTGAGCCTACCAGTCCGCATATTTCGTCCCATCCAGGGCCGTTCCCTGCGATTTCGAGTACACATCGAACACGCTTTGCCCGCCGTACGAGTCCGACGTGGGATCGTCCTGCATGGAGCGCAGCCCCCACTCCGTCTTGCCGGTCATGGGATCGACAGGGATGTGGCGCAGGAAACGTACCTTCTTGCCCTGCACATCCACGCCATTGACCAGCGTCTCCAGGTCCGGGGGATAGTTCTGGCTGTCCACCTTGGTCTGGAAAGCGCCCCGGTCGGCCGCATCCTTGTAATGGTCGATCGCGTCCCTCATGGTCCACAGGTCGTAGCGCAGCTCGCGCTCCTTGTCGCGTTTCACCTTGAAGCGCGCAATGGGCGCTGCCCCCGCCGCCAGAATGGCCAGGATGGCAACCGTCACGATCAGCTCCACGAGCGTAAGACCCCGTTCGCCCTTCTTCCGGATTGGCCGCCTGCTGATCATTTGCTTTCGTTATTTAACACTCACGTTTACCGACGTTCCTTGCGCTAGGACAGGTTGCTGCTTGCTGTTTAATGCCGCCGGACGGGTAATTTCCACCTTGGCGTCCCCAGCCGCTTTGGCCTCAAAACTAAGGACGCACACCACCCCCGCTCCGTTCATTCCCGGCGCGCCCGGCGGGCGGGAGGCATTAATGGTGATATTCCCCGGCCCATCGTCGCGATGGACAAGGGCGACGGCCTGCTGATCGCGGCTCAGGAAGTCGCCTCCGACCACGTTCACCAGCGACAGCTTCGACGCATCGTATTGAATCTGCAGCGGAATAGAGGAAATATCCGACGCCCCGCTGATCACCACCGGGATCTCGAATGACGATCCCGTATTTACGGATCCCGGCGGATTCATCAGAAAATTCACCTTCGGCCCGTTCGCCTGGGCCGCCTCGGGCTGCGCCGGGGGCGTGGCCGTTGGCGGTGGCGGCGGTTCGGCCGCGCGCGAAGCTGCACCAGAATTGGCACCCGGCGGCTGCGCGGCGGCATTCGGCTGCGAAGCACCTGTTCCCGCCCCCGGGTCCTCGGCTGTCTTGCGCAGGTCGCTCATCGCCGCCGGGGCCGCCGCCGCGGCGGTTTGTCCCTTATACGTTCCAATGGTGGTCTCGGCGGTGCCGGTGTAAACCGTCGGCGCTGAATTGGCCGCCGGGCCTTCGGCGACCAGGCGGCGCAGTTCAATGGCTTGTCCAACACCGGTGTCGATGGTGCGAAGATTGGCCGCCGTCAATTGCTGTGAACGAACCACGTGAGGCACCAGCATGAACACCAATTCGTCGTCCGTCTTGGTGTGATCCTTCGACCCGAATAAATAGCGCAGGATCGGAATCGAGCTCAGGCCCGGAATGCCGCTCCAACTGATCGATTCCTGCTGTTCCAGAATGCCGCCCAGGATCCCGACCTCTCCCTCCCGCATACGGATGGTCTGCTCACTGGTTTTCTGGATGATGATCGGCTCCTGCACTCCGCTGATGGTCACCGGACTGCCCTCAGACGTATCCTCGATCTTCAGCTTCAGCGTCACCTCGCCGCCATAGTGAATGGTGGGCGTCATCTCGATATTCACGCCAATATCGATGTACTGGAACTGGGTGTTGACCAGGGAGCTTACCAGCGCTGTGGCGGCCCCGGTCTGGTACGACCCGGTCGCAATCGGAATGCGCTCGCCGATCTTCATCGTTGCCTTTTGCGCGTCCGTCGCCCGCAGCCGCGGACTCTGCAGAACCTTGGTATTGGAGTCGTTCAGAAGCAGATTGGCGGTCGCCGACCCGATAGT
>DATGGM010000179.1:0-6246 GCA_035308525.1 Bryobacteraceae bacterium | reverse complement strand
GAGTGGGCGGTTCCCAGTGCCGGCGGCAGGTGAATCCGGCGCGCCGGTCGGACACGTATTCGGGATGGACGCGCGCGAACCCGGCGGAACGGCACAAGGCCGCAGCGCACTGCACGCTGGGACCGAACCAGTTGTCGATCTGTCCGCCCAGCTCATCGGTTTCGTAGAATTCCATGGTGCAAGGCGCGGTGCCGTCGTCGGTCACGAATGTTTCGACAAAAGCTGTGTCCCGGGTGAGCGCGCACATCTTCTCCAGGCCGAGGAGCGGATTGCGCAAGTGGTAGAGTACACCGAAAAACAGCACGTAATCGAAGAGGCCAACGGTGGCGGGGGTCAACTCATCCACATCCAGAACGCGGTAATCCACGCACGAGCCGATCATGCGGTGGGCTTCGCGGAATTCCTCGAACTCGATGCAATCGACAGCCACCACTTCGGCGCCGCGGCGCTCCATTTCGAAGCTGCACCATCCGGTCCAGGCGCCCACGTCCAGGACGCGCTTGCCGCGCAGATCCCCGGGGATAGGGAACGCGGCCAGCCGGGCTTTCAAGGCTTCGATACCGATCATGCCCTGGATCACCTGGCCGTCCGGCAGTTCGATGCTGTGGTACCAGCCTTTGGTCGAGAGCAGGGCCACCTGCTGCTGGACCAGATCGGAGAATTTGGGGTTGCCGGCCGCGCGTTCGACGGGCATTCAGACCAGCCTCACGGGCACGGGAGCCGAGACCGCATCGGCGAAGCCGGCCGAGACGGAGTAGTCGCCCGGTTGGGCGCCCGAGGGCAGCATCACGTTGACCTGTCTTAGGCCTTGCGGGTCGGGCTCGGAAAGGAACACTGCCGGAAGCTGGTCGCCCTCCAGCCAGACGGCCACGCTCTCGTGGGTGGCATCCTCCGGCAGTCCCGAGACCCACAGCGACATGCAACTCCCCAGGCCGGTGTGGACCAGGTTGCGCTCCCAGGTCTTGCCGTCGGTGACGATCGAAATGCGTATGCCGGCCGCCGCGGCGGGGATGGGCCGCTGGCGGCGCTGCGCGGCGGAGAGGTCCACGCCGATGCGCACCGGGTTCCCCGGGAAACTATGGGCTGTGCGCAGCGTGGCGGGATGCCATCCAGGGGCCAGGCCGGGGGGCAATTTGCAGTTCACGTGCCAGCCGTCTCCGCCGGTGCTCCGCAGGAAAACCGGATGCGAGCCATAGGGTCCGATGCGCGGGAACACATCGGCGGGGGTGAGATCCGGGCAGGGACTCTTAAACCAGATGGCCACGTAATCGTCGTTGGTGCTCGAGAATTCACGATTGCGCGTGGCGGCGTTTTCGACCGAGGTAAGATAGGGCGCGGGTTCGGACGGGTTCTCGACTTCCGGCCAGTGCCGAAAACAGGTGACGTGCGCCCGATGGTCCAGCACGCTTTCCAGCTGCACGCGGGCGAAGCCGGCGGTGCGGCACATGGCCAGCAGGCAGGCGACGTTGGGTCCCACCCAGTTATCGAACTGCCCGCATAATTCGGTGGTTTCGTAGAACTCCATCAGGGGCCTGGCGGACGCGTCCGTGCCTTCGTCGGTGACGAACGATTCCACGCAGACCATATTGGTCGAGAGCTCGCAGACGCGCTCGAGCGCCAGCAGCGGATGCTTCAAGTGATAGAGCACGCCCAGGAACATGACGATATCGAAATAGCCGATCTGGGCCGGCGAGAGGCGGCAGACGTCGTCGATGCGGTATTCCGCGCGCGAACCCAGCAATTGGCGGGCAACGCGAAAGCGCTCGAAGGCGGTGGAATCGACCGCTATGACCTGCGCGCCGCGGCGCTCCAGTTCGAAGGTGAACCAGCCGTCCCAGGCGCCGATATCCAGGGCGCGCTTGCCGCGCAAATCGGCGGGAAGGGGAAACTGCGCGATGCGGTTGCGCAGCACATCCAGGCTCTGGAAGCCCGGGATGACGCGGCCATCGGGCAGTTCCATGCTGTGGTACCAGCCCAGGCGTTCGAGTTCGTGGAGCTTTAGCTGGTTGGGATCGGTCATGCGGCGCCGCCGGGCCTCAAAAGGCCATTATAAGCAGCCGCTTCGCACGGCTGATTTAGAGAATAAAAGACTTGTAATACTCAATGAGGAGGCGATTGAATGAAAAGGGAGGAATTAAAATGTCAGCATTTTGCAGGACAGCCTGCACGCTTTGCTACGCCGCGGCGGCCTTGACGAGGGCGGCGGCGCTTCTGGCGGGCTCCCAGGATGCGGCCGCGCCTGCAACCGACCACCCTTCAGCGCCGGTACCCATCCACCGGATAGAGCCAGAATACAGCGACGAGGCCCGCCAGGCACATCATCAGGGTACGGTGATTCTGTCCGTGGTGGTGGATAGCGCCGGTCTTCCCACTAACATCAAGGTGATCAGGACCCTCGGCATGGGGCTAGACGAAAAGGCCATCGAGGCGGTGAGCCAATGGCGCTTTAAACCCGGCATGAAAGACGGCCGGCCGGTGAGCGTGGCTGCCACCATTGAAGTGAATTTCCGGCTGCTGTTAAACAAGGGCTGGAATCCGGGACAGATCCAATTCCATATACCCGGAGGCGCTAAACCGGCGGCCATCCGCTCCAGGGGTTTTCAGAACCCCAAGCCGCGGGTGCCGGGGACTGTCTGGCTGACGTTCGAGATAGACGAGAAGGGCAAGACCAAAAATGTCAGCGTGGTCCGCTCATCGGCGCCGGTTTTGGAAAACGCGGCGGCGGAGAGTGTCCGCAAGTGGCGGTTCTACCCCGCCACCATGGGGGGAAAGCCGGTGGCTGGACCGGCGAGCGTGGCGCTTACCTTTCAGCCCTAGCGCCGGCGCCAGTCCACCGGCTCAATCGGCCCGATCACGACCAGGTAGAAGAACGCGCCCAGCAGGAGAACGCCGGCGGCTACGACGAAAGCCCAAAAGAACTCGCCGGTGCGGTGCACCACGATGCCGGTCAGGGCGGGCGCCGCCACTCCGGCGAGGTTGCCGATGCCGTTCTGAATGCCGGTCCATTTGCCGGCGGCCGGCGGTCCGGCGAGGGTCTGGATCAGCGCCCAGTGATTGGAGCTCCACATCCCGAAGAAGATACAGGTGAGGAACAGCAGAGCCATGGAAAGGTCGTGGCTCTCGACCATCACCACCGCCAGAATCACGGTGGAAAGCGCCAGGCCGCCCACGGTGAAGGTCTTTCGCACGCGCGTAGGCGTGGCTCCCGCCGCGATCCAGCGGTCGGAGAGCCACCCGCAGACTCCCGCGGAGAGCCCGATGGCCAGATAAGCCAGCGCGCTCATGGTGGTCATGCGGGCGCTCGAGAAATGCCGCTCCTTGACCATGTAGGATGGCAGCCAGGTCAGCAGGAAATACCAGAAGTAGTTCCCGCAGAATAATCCGCCGAACGAGCCCCAGGCCGAGCGCTGCGCCAGAATGTCGAGAACATCCGGCGGTTTGGCCAGCTTCACGCCGGAGATCCCATGGCCGCGGGGCATCCATTTCATCCAGGGGAGAAGCCACAGCAGGCTGGCCGCGCCCAGCACGATGAAGAACGGCCGCCAGCCATACTGGGCCATGAGCAGCCCGCCTGCCAGCATGCCGACCGCGGGACCGAATTTCGAGCCGGCATCCACCATGGCATTGGCCAGGCCGCGATGATGCTCCGGAAAATGCGTGGCGAAGATTTTGGAATACGACGGATACGCCGCCGACTCACCCATGCCCAGGATCAGCCGCAACGAAAATAAGAGCACGAACCCGCTGGCCATGCCGGTTAGCGCCGTGGCCGCGGACCATATCAGGAAAGCCACGGCGTAGACCTTGCCGACGTCGTAACGATCCAGCACCGCCCCTACGATGCCGAGCAACTGGCACAAGGCGTAGGTCCAGAAGAACGCGGAGAGCAGGTAACCCTGGCGCACGGGATCGAGGGTGAGACCCTTGGGCGCGGGCAGCGCCACCGCGATCGACAGATTGCTGCGATCGATGTAATTGATGAAGATGGAAACGAACAGCAGCAGCAGCACGCCCCACTGGGCCCCCGACAACTTGGTGCGGACGGCAACGGGCAGGCTGGACATAGGGTTAGTTGGTGGGCTTGTCGCGCGGCGGCGCGGTGGTGGCGAAGTCCACCTTCACTCGCTCGACATACTGGTCGAGCAGCTCCGCGACGCGCTCCCGGCGCTCGGATTTGACGATCATCCCCACGTGGTGGGGCAGTTGCATGCGCCAGACAATCTCCGGATCGGCGTAAGCCGAGGTATCCGGATGCTCCTGCCTGGCCAGCGAGACCAGCAGCGCGGCGTAATCGGCGGCGGCCGGGGGCGGGGCATACGGCAGCTTGCCGCCGGCGATCTCCACCTTCGCCCATTCGCCCCACAGGTTCAGGCCCGTGGCCGCTTCCACCAGCTCCGCGATATGGGCGCCGCCCACGCGCGCCGACGTTTCCAGAAAGTATAGTTCGCCGTCGGTTCCCTTAATGAACTCGGTGTGCGAGACGCCGCGCAGCAGGCCCATAGCGCGCAGCACGCCTGCATTCTTCTCGAGCAGCGCCTGCGCATCCGCCGAGCCGCGCTCAAGCAGCCGCGTGGTGAAGATCCCGCCGCGATGGGAAACGTCCAGCGGCGGATGGCCATACTGGCTGGCGGCGGCGAACAGAACCTGGTTCTCGTAGACGATGGAATCCACGTGACAGACGTCACCCGCGACGTAGCGCTCCAGCAGGAAGAAGGAACGCTGATCGCCCAGGGCACGGTCGGCCGCGCGCAGCTCGTCGAGTGAATGCAGGAGGCGGATGCCGATGGCGCCGGCCATCAGCCGCGGTTTCAACACCCACGGCGTGGGGATGCGTTCGGTGAACTGCCGCACCTTCTCGTCATTCAGCAGATGCACGAACTCCGGCACGCGCAGGCCCGCCTCAAGGGCCTGCATGCGCATGGCGAGCTTGTCGCGAAAGTAGCGGGTGGTAGTTTCTCCCATGCCCGGGATACGCAGATGCTCGCGCAGTGACGCGGCCATCTCCAGGTCGAAATCGTCCAGAGCGACCACCCGGTCGATGACCTCGGTGCGGGCCAGGTGGCTGATGGCCAGCAGGGTATCGTTGCGATTCCAGTTCTTGTCCTTATCGGGCATGTAGAAGATGTCGTCGATGCTTTCGCGGGGCCACTGGGCGTGGTGCTGCAAGCTGAGCGACGTGATCAGGAAAACCCGCGCGTCCTGCCGCTTGGCCTCCCGCAGGAAGTCGTGGCCCTTTTCGTAACTGGCCAGGCAGAGGAAGGTCAGCCGATCCATGTGGAAAGAGTGTAGTGTATAACAGATTGAAGGGGGCTTTCGAATGCGTCTGATATGTTGCCTGCTGGCTGCCACCGGGCTTTATGCCGGTACGCCCTTCTTCCGCCCGGCGATCGAACGGGGCGCTACGGGTTGGACCGCCGAACGCGGGGTGCTGGAAATCGACCCCGCCGTTTCGCACGAGAATAACAAGTCGCTGCGCGTGGAACCAGGCAACTCGCGGGACGCCTGCGTGCGCTCGGCGCCGGTTTCGCTGCACATCGGCAAGAGCTACGAGCTGACCGGCTGGGTCCGCACCGAGAACGTGGACGTGCGCGATGTGGATCGTTCGCCTATCGCCATCGGCGCCGCGCTGACCATGGGCTCCATGCCGTTTGACGTGCACTCCGCGGCGTTGGGCGGTACGCGTCCATGGACCCGGCTCTCCCTGCGTTTCGTCGCCAGCCGCGCCGAAGATCGCATTCTGCTGACGGTGGGCAACGGCGGCGGGTTCTCGGGGAAGGCGTGGTTCTCGGGGGTCTCGCTGGATGAAGCGGCATCCGCCGGCGACCCGCCCACCGCGGCGGTGACGACTTTCGGCCCTGCATATCGCTATCCCCTGGCCGGCTGGATTTATCTGCACATCGAAGGCCAGCCCTACGAGCGCGGTTATCAGCATGGCCACCTGATGGCCCGCGAAATTCCCGAATACCTGGAGCGTTGCGCCGCCTCGCTGGGCGCCAAGGCGGAAGAAGGAGGCTGGCGCCAGCTCCGCACCACGGTAGATGCGCTGTTTCTGCGCGGCTTCAGCAAAGAGATCCTGGAGGAGATGCGCGGCATCGCCGACGGAGCTTCGGACGCCGGCGCGAAATGGCTGAACCACCGCATCGACCTGGTGGATATCGTGGTCGCCAACACCACCGTGGAACTTGGCGAACTGGATGGCGCCATGCCCATGACGCCCACCGGACTGGAGGGTCTGCATTTGGACCC
>DATGGM010000178.1:0-35391 GCA_035308525.1 Bryobacteraceae bacterium | reverse complement strand
TTTGAAGCGAATCGCATGAAGATCGGCGGCCCGTACACACCGCTGCCGCTCGAAGGCAACGCGTTGTTCTTTCCGAGCACGCTCGGCGGAGGGAACTGGGGTGGCGTGTCGATTGATCCCGCGCAGGGACTGCTGTTTGTGAACGTGATGAACGTGGGCCAGTGGGGGCATCTGGAGCGGCGGGGTTCGGAGTACGCGCGGACCTCCGCCTACGGGCCGTACGCGCGGTTTTGGGATCGCGAGACACGCATACCGTGCCAGAATCCGCCCTTTGGAGAACTGGTCGCGGTCGATCTGGCTTCGGGCGGCATTGCCTGGCGGTCGGTGCTGGGCAGGATCGAAGCGCTGGAAGCGATCGGGGTGAGCAACACAGGAACGCTGAACCTGGGCGGCAGCATCGCGACAGCGGGCGGGCTTGTGTTTATCGGCGCGACGAATGACTCCCGCTTCCGGGCGTTCGATTCGCGGACGGGGAAGTTGCTTTGGGAAGTGAAATTGGAGGCCAGTGGACACACCAGCCCGATTACATACATGGGGAGAGACGGACGGCAATATGTGGCGCTGATGGCCGCGGGGGGCGGCGGGTTTCTGGGCGGAGGCGTGAGCAACAGTCTGGTTGCTTTTGCACTGCCCGATGTGGCGCGGAAGCCGTTGCCGGTTTCGGTCTCGAAGGCGGTAGCTGCCGCCGCGGCGGCCGGGCGCGGGGTGCCGGGAGTCGGTGGGTTTAAACCAGCGGAGCTGCCGGCGGGCGCCGCGAAGGCATTGGTGGAGAAAACTTGTGGGACCGGTTGCCATTCGATAGAAGTGGTGACGAGCCAGCGGATGAGCGGTACGGAATGGAATGCGGCCGTTCAGACCATGGTTGCTCGCGGAGCGCAGGCATCTGACGCCGACGTGAAGTTGATCGTGGAGTATCTGGCGAAAACACTGGGGCGCGAAGGAGCGCGAAGGTGAGCCGTCTACGCCTGTGCTTGATTTTTCTTCGTCTCCCGTTTCTCCCTGCTCAACAGGCCGCGCAAGATCCGCTGCTCCGGTGGATGGACCAGATCGCCCAGTCGCAACTGCAGAGTCGGGAGAACCGCATTGCCGGGATCCGCGGCGTCGCGGACGCGGAGCGCAGGAAACAATGGGTCCGCCAAACGTTTTTGTCGGTGGTCGGCGGTTTGCCGGACTACAACGGTCCTCTGAATCCCAGAATTACCGGTCGCATCCAAAGTGAGAATTATGCGATCGAGAAAGTCATCTTCGAAAGTTTACCCGGCTTTTATGTCACCGCCAATCTTTACCGGCCCAGCCAGCCCGGCCGTTATCCCGGAGTTCTCTTACAGGCCGGCCACACGCAGGAGGGTAAGCCCGAAGGGCAGCGCCTCGCGGCCAACCTGGCTCTGAAAGGCTTCGTGGTACTGGCTTTCGATCCGGTGGGCCAGGGCGAAAGAGAGCAGACCTATGATCGGCGCGTGGACCGGCCCTTGGCAGGCTGGTCCGTGCCCGAGCACATTCAGGCGGGCGCCCAGGACATTCTCATTGGCGAGAGCGTCGCCCGTTATTTCATTTGGGATGCAAAGCGGGCCCTCGACTATCTGGTCAGCCTGCCCGAAGTGGACCCCGGCCGTCTGGGAGCGGTGGGGTGTTCGGGAGGCGGGGCGCTGACTACATTCATTGGTGCTCTGGACCCGCGCGTGAAAGCGGTTGCGCCGGCCTGCTTTATCAACTCGTATCGGCTGTTGTTTGCGGGCGCCAACCCCGATTCGGAAATGAGCCTTCCGAAACTCCTTTTCAGCGGGCTGGATATGGCCGATTATATCGAATTATCCGCTCCCACCCCCTGGCTGATCCTGGCCACCGGCGGTGACTATTTCACGCCCGCCGGGGCCAGGCTCGTCTATGAGGAAGCCCGCCGGTGGTTTAGTCTGTATGGCGCCGCGGATAAGCTGCACTTTTTTGTCGGGCCAGGCCCGCATGGCACTCCACTCGAAACTCGGGAGGCTATCTACGAGTGGATGATCCGCTGGCTGAAGGATGGTAAGGGAGATTTTCATGAGCGGGCGGTGACACTATATAGCAATTCCGAACTCTCGGTAACCCCGGGCGGCCACGTTGACGACGAACCGGGTGGCCGGAAGCTCTACCAGTTGATCGCGGATGAGTTTCGCGCCAGGCAGCGGCAGGGAACCATACCTGAACTGCTAGCCGAACTGCGCAGGCTGGATATTCCCTCCAACGGCGCCCCGCCTGAAGTGAGGACGTCGGATGAGTCGGACGGCCCGGACTTGCGGCGCCAGCACGTCAGCTTCGAAAGTGAGTCAGGGGTTGAGATTGGCGGGAGGATCTACATTCCTCACTCAAGCGGGCGAAAGCCGGCTGTACTGCTGGTGGCAGATAAGACCAGTAGCTATTGGATCCCATCCACGGACTCGTTGGCGGAAAAGATCGCCGGGACCGGGCGAGTGGTTCTCTCACTGGAGCCTCGCGACTCTCCCGGCGAAGGCGAGCGGCCCTACGTGGGGAATTGGTTAACCAATGTCCGAGCCGACCAAATAGGTCGCAATTTGCCTGCCATGCGCGCGCACGATATTTTGCGTGGGATTGACCTGCTGGCCGCTCGCGATGACGTGGACCGGTCCTCGATTCGCGCGGCCGGCCGAGGTGTCAAGGGAATCTGGCTCCTGCTGGCGGCGGCGGTCGACACCCGCATCAGTAAGATATGGCTCGACCGGACACCGTACAGTCTCCGCGCTGCCTTGGAAAACTCCATGAACACCGACTTGTTTGACGCGGTTATTCCAAGCTTTGTGCTTCATTGGGATTTGAACGATCTCGCGAAGGCCATGGAGAACCGGCCGATTCTGTGGACGGACCCGGCGAACTGGATGGGACATGCGGTGCCTCTCGGTTCCCCTTTTCGTTACCGTACCATCATTGGCGACGCGACGGATCTGCACGATGAACAGGACCACGCCTTCATCCAGGATTTCATACGCTAGGAACCCGAAAGGGACCTCGAATCACGAAAGGAGTGAGTGTGAAGAAACGTTCGACAGTCTTCTGGGCTGGCGTGCTCATCGCCGCGGCCGAATTGGCCGTTCCGGCAGCGGCCGCGATAGGGCCGATCTTTCCGGCGCCGCGTGAATCGTCTGCCAGCGCGGGCGATTTCGGCTTGGACCAGGCCACCGTCATCGCCATCCCGGCCTCTCCCTCCCGGCAGGACTTGTTCCTGGCGCAAATGCTCGCCGAAGAACTCGGCGACCGGTTCGATCTGCACCTGAGGATTGCGCGTCTGGAGCACCTGGCGCCTGCCGGAAGGTTGATCGTCATGGGAACCTTCTCCAGCCCCCTGGTCGCCGAGTATTGCGCCAGCCATGCTTTGAAAGTGGACGCCGGCAATCCCGGGCCTGAGGGCTACATCCTCCGTACGCGTCCCGAAATCGTCGTGATCGCCGGTAGCGACGACCGTGGCGCATTTTATGGGTTGCAATCCCTGCGCCAGTTGGCAGTGCGGAGGTTCGGAGCCCTGCGCTTCACCGGATACGAGATCCGGGATTGGCCCACCAAACCGTTCCGCGGCTTCAAGCTCTACCTGCCGGGGCGCAATAACATCCCCTTCTTCAAACGCTTCGTCCGTGACACCCTCGCGCTCTATAAATACAACACGCTGATTGTGGAGATGAACGCCTCCATGCGGTTCGAGCGCCACCCTGAGCTCAACAGCGCGTGGGTTCGGTTCTCCCGCGAGACCAACTACTGGCGGCGCAACTATCCGCCCGGCGCGCCTCACGACCTCGAAATCAACTCTTCGCACCAGGACACCGCCGATGGCGGCTTTCTGGAAAAAGACGACGTCGCCGATCTCGCCCGCTACGCCAGGCGGTTCCATTTCGAGTTCGTTCCGGAACTGCCGTCCTTCACGCACAGCTATTATCTGTTGTCGGCGCACCCCGAACTGTCCGAGGTGCCCGGCGAACTCTGGCCCGATACTTACTGCCCCTCGAATCCCGAAAGCTACAAGCTCCTGTTCGATGTCTACGACGAGTACATCGACCTGTTGCAGCCGCGAATGGTGCATGCCGGGCACGATGAGCTGTTCCAGCCCGTCGGCCTTTGCCCCCGCTGCGGCGATAAGGATATCCGCGAACGCTATGGAGAAGACGTGCGCAAGATCCACGGCTACCTCGCCGGCAAGGGCGTCAGGATGGCCATCTGGGGCGATATGCTGCTCGAAGGCGTGCGCGGCGTGGGACTTCAGAAGAAGAAGGCCCCCGATGGGTTCGCATACAACGCTCCTGGCGGCATGACGCGGGAACAGGTCGCGCGGCTGATCCCGAAGGACGTTCTGATCTTCAACTGGTTCTGGTCCGCCTCGCCCCCGGAGTGGAACGCCGCACAAGCCGCGGGATTCGAACGCCAGCTCGATGAGATGGGATTCCAGGAAATCTACGGCAACTTTACACCGGGAATGGAAGCCTTCTCCTCGCGCATCCGCCGGAATTCCATTCTCGGCGCTGCACCCTCGGCATGGTTTGCGACCAACGAAACCGGCTTCGGCAAGGATCTGCTGTCCGACCTGCTGAGCTGCGCCCAAGGCCTGTGGAGCGGCGACGCTATCGATGGGCCGGATCTCTCCGGCCTCGTGCAGCAGATGGCGCCGGACATCCGTATCCGTTTCCGCGGATATCCGCCGCCCAGCCGCACGGAGCGCGCAATCGAACCCGTCTCGATCGCGAACAGCTTCAATGCCAGTCTGACGGAGAAGACCCTCGGCGTGGATCTGACCGCGATGAGCAGCGCCGCCGTCTCGCTCGGCGGTGTGCCCTTCGATCTGTCCGGCAAAGGCATGCACGCGGTTGTCATCGTGGGCACGGACGGTATAGGCGGAACCGGACTGCCGAAAGAATCCGGTGACATCGCCATCGGCATTGACGCTACCAGCTTGATTTTCCTCCACGCTTCCGCGCGCCCGGCCACGAACAAGGAATCCTTCCGCCTGATCTACGACCAGGAGGACACCGCCGACCTCCTGGGTTGGTATGAGGTTGTGTATTCCGACGGTTTCGTCACCACCATCCCTATCCGCTACGGCGTGAATATCCAGGAGTGGAACTGGGCTGCACGCACCTCCGCCCGGGACTATTGCTACGCCGCGGACCCCGTTGTGTTGGGTGGCGTCGCCGATAAGGCAGTGACCTTCTTTGCCTATGAGTGGACAAACCCGCGCCTGGGCCAGACCATCGCAAGCGTACGCCTCAAGGGCACCACCGGTTTTCGGGGCGGCGCTCCGGACTTTATCAACGGCTTCGGCCCGGTAATACCAAATAACGCCGTCTACCTGAAAGCCATCAGCGCCATCAAGAAGCGCGGCTGAACAAATCCATCGTTTGCCCCACCGCCCGCCTGGCTTCCAGGATGGAGGCACGGTGGTCCATGATTCCAGCCAGGTCGGAGTTCGCGAACGCGATGCGGCCAAACGGCGTATTCCGCAAGACTTCACCCGGCGCCGGATTATTGTCCTTCCCGAAGAAGAAACCGGGTTGGGGGCTCAAATAGGCGTGGCCCCAGCGGTTCAGAATAATACCGGCGATATCCCTGCGGCCGTCGAAGCCCGTGCCCGAAAACATTGTCGAAAATTGTTCCCGGATGCGCCTCTCATAGTCCCGGAAAGACGTGGATACCAGTTCCACGCGTCCTCGGGTCACCTGCTCGCCAATGGGAATTCCGGGTGAGGAGAAGAGGATCTTGAGCGTCAGGACCACTGGAGAATCGGGGGACACGGAAGGCTCTACCGGACCAAAAGTCGCCATCTTGCGGAGCGCGAAATAATTCCCGATGCCCTCGAACCACTGGCACTCGCTGATCCCCAGCTTGTACAGGAAGCGCCAGTTCCGCACCGCTACGTTGGCCATCAAACAAGGCGCCCGGTAGAACTGCGCGTATGCCTGGCGGTGAGTCGCCGGAAGGTCCTTCACGATATGCTTCGTGGTCCAGCTTCCGCCCGCCATGATCACGCTGCGGGCTTTGATGCCGTAGAGCTTGCCGTCTTGCGCGTAGACCATCCTCACCGGGCGCGACCCTTGCGGTTCGCCTTCATGTTGGACCTTGATGGCTGTAGCACGCAGCCGCATGCGCGCCGCCTGTCCGGGCCGATCCAGAGCGGCGAAGTTTACCGGTGAACGGCACACGTCCGACAGGGTGGCGGCGCCCGGGATGGCATCCGGTACCAGGGCTTTCACGATATGCCGCGCGACGCCCGCATTTCCGCCGGGAAACATCTGCGCGCCGGCATCGTATTTCCACGGCAACAGCACATCCGCGGCGTATTCGGCATAAGCCGAAAGTGCGTCGGCGCCGAGACCCGCACCCCCGCCCGCGACCGGCGAGAGAAAGGTGCGGACGGTCTCGCGGCTGATACGGTGGGTTTCCATCAGGTGCTCTTCGAGCGTCATTCCGTCAAGATGTCGCGAGAGCCCGTCGCCGTGACGCTGTGGGAGGGCTGGCTTTGAGCCGGATATCGCCAGGAGTTCGCCGCGCGCGGCATCCGTGATTGGCGCACCCCTCAGCTTCTTCCCCCAGGGATCGATCAGCCACCAGCCTTCAGGCTGGCCGAATTCTGCGCCGAAAAAAAACCCGGAGTTCGCGCCCCCTTGCATGTACGAAGTTCTGCCGAGCGGGATTTCGGTCTCGCCCCCGTTCCAGGTTTGATATTTGAACGGCCGGGAATCAATGCCGATGGAGTCGTAAAAATCTGCCAGGAATGTGCCGTCCAGTGGAGGAAAGAACATTGCGGAACCCTGGTGGGCAACCAGCCGCCGGCCCTCCACAAGAAACTCGTTACGCCTGGCCTCGCCGCCGAAGATGCGGTGGTTTTCGAGCACCAGACACGTGCGCCGCGGACCCCCCTGGCGCTTAAAGAACAACGCTGCCGCCAGGCCGCTGATGCCTCCGCCGACCACCACGCAATCGAACTCTTCGCCCGTATCAATCACGCTCGCCGGCGGGATTTCGGAGGACTGGTCCCGGATCATCCTGTGCGCGTCCGCGATAACCTCGAAGGTATTGCCGTTCGAGGTTGCGTAGTCGCCCACGCCCCCGTCGCCGTCCCAATCGTCTTTGGCGATCAGGTCCATGGGAGTCGCCCCGCCCAGCAAAAGGCTTCCGGAGGCCAGAAGGGCGGAATTCAAATAGTCGCGGCGCGTCATTCACATGCTCGCTTTTGCGAATAGCCGAAACCGGTGCCGGCAGGGTGTCGTCGGTCGCCTCGCCCGCTCGGCCATTCCTCCGTCTTCTGTGGTGCCCGATTTCTTCTGCAACCCTCCCCCTTCACGCCAACCACCCGCGCTTCTCCTTCCACCGCCCCCGCGTGAAATCCGGGAACGCCACCGGCGCGCTGCCCTTCGCCACCGATGCTTCGCTTAATGGGCCCGGCGCGCTCCACGCCGCCGCATCGTACACGTCGAAGTCCGGCGCAATCCCCTGCCGCATGCACTCCACCAGCCGGTAGACCATCAGATAATCCATGCCGCCGTGGCCCCCCAGCTTTCGCGCCAGCTCGCCCTGATGCTTCCACAGCGGATGCTCGTACTCGCCCTTGAACTTGTCAACCGGCATGTACTCCTCCGCATCCGGATCGTCGAAGTAAATGCGCGGCGGGTAATCCCGGAAAATCCCCTTCACGCCCGCGATCAGGTTGGTCCGGTCGTAGGGATGCGGGTTCACCACATCGTGCTGCACCGTGATCACCAGGCCCTTGGCCGTCTTGATCAGCGATGTGTTCAGGTCCCCGCAGATGTACTTCTCCTTCCATTTCGGGCTGTCTTTCGGCACGTGCGCCTCGCGCCACGCGTCCAGTCCCCGCTCGGGACTGCTCATCGACACCAGGTAGTCGAACCGGTCGCCGCGATTGATCCCCATGTAATTCGCCACCGGCCCCAGGCCGTGGGTCGGATATAAATTCGCGTTCAGCCGCGTGTGCGGGAAGCGCCGCCACAGTCCCTCGCTCCTGTCTTCGAACAGCAGCTTTCGCAGGTCGTGCAGGTACGCTCCTTCCCCGTACAGCAGATCGCCGAACAGTCCCGCGCGAATCATGTTCAGCACCAGCAGTTCGTTGTAGCCGTAGCAGCAGTTCTCCAGCATCAGGCAATGCCGCCGCGTCTTCTCCGATGTATCCACCAGCTTCCAGCAATCTTCTATGGTGAACGCCGCCGGCACTTCCACGAAGGCATGCTTGCCGTTGTTCATGGCCGCCGTCGCCATGGGCACATGCCATTCCCAGGGCGACGGAATATAGGCGAAATCCACGTCGTCGCGCTTCAGCAGATTCTCGAAATCCCGCTCGCCGTTGGCATACACCGCCGGCGGTCTTTGGCCGGCGCGCTCCACCGCCGCCTGCGCCTTCAACGCGGCATCCTTCACCACGTCGCACACCGCCGTCACCGTGAGCCCTTCCACCCCCAGAAACTCCTGCAGCATGCCCGAACCGCGGGAGCCGCACCCGATAAGCCCCATGCGCACCTTCTCGCGCGCCTCAAAAGGCATGCCGATAACCGACTGTCGGTCATTCTGCGCCGCAGCCGCTGCCGCCGGCCCGATGAGGACCGCGCCGCGCAACAAGTCCCGCCGGGACCAGGAAAACTTAGCTTGATCAGTCTGCATACGCCTATCTTATAGCCGATGCGCGACAATGGAAGTAACGGAGGGAAACGTGTCGCCCCGCAAACTCCTGTGGCTGGGATTGGCCATCTCCATCGTGACCGCGGCCGAAAACAGCCCGCCTCAGCCCGTGCTCGTCGAGCTGTTTACCTCCGAGGGCTGTTCGAGCTGCCCGCCCGCCGACGCCCTGCTCGCCCGCATGGACCACGAACAGCCCATCCCCGGCGCTGCAATTATCGTGCTCAGCGAGCACGTCGACTACTGGAACCATCTCGGTTGGACTGACCCGTATTCCGCACCCTTCTACACCACCCGCCAGGAGAACTATGCGCGGCGGTTCGGGCTGCGGGATCCTTACACGCCGCAGATGGTCGTGGATGGCAATGTCGAATCCAGCGGCAATGATCCGCGCAAAATCGAATCGGCCATCCGCGCCGCCATCGGCGAGCCGCGCGTAGGTATCCGCATTCGTCCTTCGCCGGCGGGTGATCGGGCAAACATCCAAGTCGATCCCTTTCCCGCGGGAAAGAATCACAAGGCCGGCGTCTACCTGGCGCGCGCCGCGGACCACGCAACTTCCGACGTCCTCGGCGGAGAGAATCGCGGCCGCACCTTGCGTCACGTGGCCATCGCCCGGGACATCCGGCAGGTCGGCGGCATATCCCAGCGCGCCGGTCTTCAGAAAGAGATACCCATATCCTCCGATTCCCGGCTGATCGTCTTCGTGCAGGACACCGGCGACGGCCGCGTGTGGGGAGCCGCCCTTTACACCTCGGCGCTTTCCACGCGCTAGTTCACACCGGAACTCTCAACGTCACCCTCGTGCCCTCCCGCGGCTGGCTGCTGATCTCCACGCCGCCGCCCGCCAGGCGCGCGCGCTCCCGGATGCTCAAAAGACCCAGACCCTTCCTGCTCGCCGCCGGCTCCATCCCCACGCCCGTGTCCGCCACCGTCAGGCACAAGATCCCCTCGGCGTGGCTCAGCTTCACCTCGGCTGCCGCCGCCTGCGCATGCTTGGCGACATTCTGCAGCGCTTCCTGGGTAATCCGGTATACGCACAACGCGGTCGCCGGCGACGTCTGGTCGCATGCGCCTTCGCTGTGGAACGCTACGCGCACATGCGTCAGAGTCTGGAACTCCTCGCAGAAAGAACGCAGCGCCGCCGTCAGCCCGTAAAACTCCAGCATCGCCGGATGCAGCTCGTGCGACATCTGCCGCACGCTGTCCGCCAGTTGCGCCAGCTTCTGATGAATCCGGTCGCTTTGGGCGCGCGCTTCCGTCAGCTCGGCTGGAATGTTCCGCTTTAGATTCCCGATCGCAATGCTGACCGCGGCAATCTGCTGGTTCAGACCGTCGTGCAGTTCCCTCGCCAGGCGCCTCCGCTCGTCCTCCCGCGCGCCGATCAGCCGGTCGCTCAATGCTTGAATTTCCTGCTCCTTGCGAATCCGCTCCGCCAGCTCCGTTTGTAGCTCTTCGTTGGCGGCCCGCAATTGTTCCTCCGCCCGCCGCCGCTCCGTGATGTCCACAATGCATCCCGCATACCCCAGAAACTGCCCGGACGCCGAGAATCGGGGCTTGGCTTCCCCTGCCACCGTGCGGTATTCACCGTCGAAACGGCGCATTCTGAATTCATCTATGGAACCGCGCTGCTCCGCCATGGCCGCCAAAAAACCCGCGCGCGTGCGCCCGGCATCGTCCGCGTGCACATGGTCGATCCAGCTCTTCGAGAGCCTTTGCAAATTAGTGCCCAGGAATTTTTGCATGGGCAGGTTGATAAACGAATTCTCCTCGCCGGCGGACGCCATCCACAAACACGCCGGCGTGTCGTTGGCCAGCGCGTAGAACCAGGCTTCCCGGTCGCGATGGATGCGGGCCTGGTGTCCCCTCCAGATCACGGCCGCGCCCGTCACGTTGGCGAGCGCAATCAGCGCCGTAATCAGCGCCATTTCCCAACCCAGCCGGCGCAGCGGCGCGTCCACTTCGGCCACGTTGATTCTGCTTGCCAGGTACCATGGCGAATCGGGTATCCGCCGGATCGTCCCGATCACCGGCACGCCCCGATAATCATTCGCCACCAGCCGCCACCCGGCGTTCAGCACCGCGTCCGGCGGCAGCCGCATGGTCAGCGGCCTGCGCGAGAACGCCGTGATTCCGGGCGTATGCCGCCCGGCATTCAAGTAGACGATCTCTTTCCCGTCCACACGAACCAGCAATGATTCGGCGCTCCCGCTCGACCCCGGCCAGGCCTTCAAATACGGATACAAAAAACGCTCCGGATCGATATCCAGGATGAAAGAGCCCAGATCGCGCACTGGAACCGCCAGCGCCATCAGCGGCGCCCCTGTCCGCGTTGCTTGCGTGAGGTCCGAGAGGATCACGTCGCCGGCCAGATTGGCCTGCCGGGCGAAATCCCTGCGCGCGCTCTGGCCGAACTGTGAACTATCTCGACCGTCATCGTGCAGGCGCAGGCGGACGTTGCCGCTCAGGTCCACCAGCGCCCCATCCGTGTACAGGTTTGCCCCGGACAGCCGGGCCATCAGGTCCAGCAGGTCCGCGCGGTCCGCCTCCGCCGTGGTGCGGCTCTCCAGAACCCGCCGCGCGGTGCGCATCACCGGCGCCGACATCAACACATGGCCGTCGCCGATCCTTTCGCGCCGCCAGTTTGCCACCTGGCTGCTCGTGCCCGCGGCCACGGCGAAGATCGCGCGCATGGTGGCCGCTTCCGTCTCGCGCTTCTGGACGTTGTAATACCACCACACAGCCGCTACCATCGCCAGGCACCAAAACGTCAGCGACAGAATCAGAATCCGTCCGTGCCCCGTGGAGGGCGGACCCTCGGCCGGAACGCCGCTCTTGTCTTTATTCTTCCAGGCTGGGCGCAAGCATCACTCCGCGATCAGCTTCAGCCGCATCGCGTATTGGATCAATTCCGCGGTGGTCTGCACTCCCAGCGCCTGCATCATCTCGTATTTGTGGGATTCCGCCGTGCGCGGCGAGATGTTCAGAATCGACGCGGCTTCCTTCATGGTGCGCCCCTCGGCGATCAGTTGCAGCACCTCGCGCTGCCTGGGCGTCAGCGCGGCGCCGCCCTCCCGTCCCGCACCGCCCGCTTCGATCAGTAGCGTGATCAGGTCCTTCGCCAGAAGCGTAGTCACGTACGATCTTCCGGCAGCCACCTCGTGAATGGCGTTAATCAGTTCATCGCCCGGGGATACCTTCAGCAGATAACCGGAGACCCCCGCGCGAAACGCCTCCGCGGCTAATTGCGTGTCGCGGTGCATCGTGAGCACCACCACCTTGGCATCCGGGCGGCGCGCCCGAATCTGTCGGATCGCCTCCAGCCCGTTCATCAGCGGCATCGAAACGTCCGTCACGATTACGTCCGGCCGCATGGCTTCGGCGGCGTCCAACAGGGCGCGCCCGTCGTGCACCACGCCGATCAGGTCGAAACTGTCTTTGAGTAAAGCTTGCAGGCCTTCTGCGACTATGGCGTGATCGTCAGCCAGCAGCACTCGTGTCTTGGGCATATACTTCAGCCATGGTCGTATGATACTACACGAAGCTACTTCGGCCCTTTGTCCACCACTCCCTGCGAAAGATACCTGCCGCCCCCCAGCACCGCGTGTACCGCCGGCAGCAGGTCCTCGGTGGCGTCGTCCTTCAAAACATAACCCTGGATTCCCTGCAGCAGCACTTTCCTCACCATTTGCGGGTCGTTGTGCATGGTCAGCACGATTACCGCGTTGCACAACCCTCTGCGCAGGATTTCCGCGCCCGCCTCGATGCCGTCCAACCCCGGCATGTAGATGTCGGTGACCACCGCATCCGGCCGCAGCGCCGCCACCGCTTCGATCAGAGCGGCGCCATCCGTGACGGCGCCGACGATTTCAAAATCGTCCTGCAACAGGCGGCGTACTTCGTCCAGAATATCTTTGTGGTCGTCGGCCAGCACCAGGCGATATCGCATCTACTTCGATTGTCGATGCCGGCCCAAGCGCGGCGCTATCCGTAAATTTACGGGTTGTGTCTGGTTTTATCGGAGTTCATCGGCGGCCAATATCAAGCGCTAGCTACATCCACCCACGCCCGCGTCGCGGCACTTGCCAATTCAGCGTCCAGAATCTGTAACTGCCGCATCCCGTCCACGAACTGCGGATACTCCACGGGCGCCGCGGCATCCTCCACCGAGTGATAGAACCGCCGGAATACCTGCTTGAACGTGTCGT
Source organism: Bryobacteraceae bacterium (assembly GCA_035308525.1). Classification (GTDB taxonomy): domain Bacteria; phylum Acidobacteriota; class Terriglobia; order Bryobacterales; family Bryobacteraceae; genus Bog-159. Next base: position 22,525 of record DATGGM010000178.1, on the reverse strand, counting down.
CGTAGCCCTCGCTGTGCCCGCCCGGCAGGTCCGCATAGGGCCGCGCCGCGGGCAGCATCAGGGAAGGATCCTTCACGATCACCTGGTTGGGCGTGTTGCGATGCCCGATCCACAATTCGTCGGGCCGCTCCTGGTTCCACGCCACCGACGCCTCGCTGCCGTAAATCTCGATGCTCAGCCCGTTCTTCCGCCCCGCGTTCACCTGGCTCGCCGTAAACGCGCCGCGCGTGCGGTCGCCCATGCGCAACAACACCGCGCCGAAGTCCTCCGTGTCGATCGGCACTTCGTCGTAATCTTCCGGGCTCAGCGTCTTGCCGGCAAACGTCTCGATCGACCGCTTCGGCCGCTTGCGCGTCTTGTGGAACGTTTGCAGATCCGCGCACACCGACGTGATGCGCTTCCCCGTCACGTGTTCCGCCATGTCGCACCAGTGCGACCCGATATCCGCCATGCACCGCGACGGGCCGTTCGACTTCGAGTCGATGCGCCAGTTCCAGTCCGTGTCGTACAGCAGCCAGTCCTGCGAATAGGTTCCCTGCACCACCAGGATCTCTCCCAGTTCCCCCGCCTCCCGCATGCGCCGCATCTGCTGCACCAACGGATAAAACCGCAGGTTGTGGAACGTGCAGTTCCTCAGCTTCTTCTCCGCCGCCAGCGCCGCCAGCTTGCGCGCGTTATCCACCGACGTGGAGAGCGGCTTCTCGCAGATCACGTGCTTCCCCGCGTTCAGCGCATCCGTCACCATCGGAAAGTGCAGCGCGTTAGGCGTGCACACGTGGACCACATCCACCTCCGGATCGTCCAGAATCTGGTGGTAATCGCTGGCTGTCTTCTCGACGTGAAATTCTTCGCCCAGACGGCGCGCCTTCTCCTTCTGGCTTTCGCCAATGGCGTATACGTGGACGAATCCCAACCGCCGGATTCCCTCCAGATGCACGCGTCCCACGAATCCCGTGCCGAACACCGCGGCCTTCAGTCTGTGTATCATCGTCGCCTCTTTCTGAAGCGTCTAATTTAACGCAATTGCTGTTAGAGTGGTACCGAGATGAGGGTCCGCATCCGCTTCGGAAAAGGCGCCAAAGTGGATCGCCGGCGGCGCAAGAATCAGCGCGTGGCGTTGGCCTTCGCCTCCCTGTTCACGCCCGCGGCGGTGATGGCCGCGGCCCTGGCCGTATGGGGCCTGGCCGCCGGCCCCAACTGGACCAGCCACTTCGCCATCCGCAACGGCCTCTTCTCCCACTGGCAGGTCTGGTTCGCCTTCGCCGCCCTATTGCAGACCTGCGCGCATTTTCTGAACCGCTACGGCCGCGCCGCGGAGTAGTCCTCGTTAACCCAACACATATATTTGCCGCCGATGCACGCCCATGCGCGCCGATAAAGGCAAACAATACGGAGCAGTCTGATAACGGAAACCAACCGCACGCTCTGATATCCTACTTCTCAGGGGCTCATGCGGCACAGCACCAGGTACCGGCTCAACACTTTCTTCTCCTCCGGCAATTTTCCCGACGGCGTCAAATGGCTGCTCATCGTCAATATCGGCGTCTTCGTCCTCACCTACCTGGCCGCCGGCACCAGCCTTCTCGAAACCATCTTCCGCTGGCTCGCCCTGCGCCCGGACGATGTCGTGCACCGCTTCGCCGTCTTCCAGTTGGTCACCTACCTGTTCCTCCATGGTGGCGTCATGCACCTGCTCTTCAACATGCTGACGCTTTGGATGTTCGGCGTCACCCTCGAGCGAGATTGGGGCACCCGCCGCTTTCTCAAATACTATTTCCTCTGCGGCATCGGCGCTGGCTTCTGCGATGTCATCGTCAATGCGGTGCTCGGCAACTGGCACACCAGCACCATCGGCGCCTCCGGCGCCATCTACGGCGTGCTGCTGGCTTTCGGCGTGCTTTACCCGGAATCCACTATCCTTTTCTTCTTCGTCTTCCCCATCCAGGCCAAGTACTTCGTCATGATCTACGGCGCGCTGGCCCTCTTGGGCGCCATGAACGTGAATAGCGGCGTCAGCAACGTAGCGCACCTGGGCGGCATGCTGTTCGGCCTGCTCTATCTCAAGGTGCGCTTCCCGAAACTCGACATGTACGAACTGCGCCGCTGGTACCGTGACTACAAATTGCAGCGCGCCAAAAAGAAATTCCAGGTATACATGCGCAAACACGGCTCCCGCCGCGGCCCTTGGGTAAACTAAGACCCGCCCGCTGCGCGGCTTTAACCGGACTGTAACCTCTTTGTAATTTGAATTAGCTAAGCCATGGGGTATCCTGCAAGATCCTACAGGAGGCCAACATGGCAACAGCGACCGTAGCCGTAAAGGAAAAACTCGCGAAATCTCCCAGCAAAGCCGGCATGCTGGTGTTCGGCGTCATCCTGCTGGCGGGAGTTTCATACGCCGCCATCAACCTGGCGTCGGATCTCTCGGGAGTCCGAACCGCCTCCACCTTCGCATATCTGCTCCTGGGCGTCGCGCTCCTCACCGCGCTGGGCTTCGAATTCGTCAACGGCTTCCACGACACCGCCAACGCCGTCGCCACCGTCATTTATACCCATTCGCTCGAGCCCCACGTGGCCGTGGTCTGGTCCGGATTCTGGAACTTCCTGGGCGTCGTGCTCTCCACCGGCGCCGTGGCCTTCGGCATCATTTCTCTGCTGCCCGTCGAGTTGATCTTGCAAGTCGGCAGCGGCGCCGGCTTCGCCATGGTCTTCGCCCTCCTGGTGGCCGCCATCATCTGGAATCTCGGCACCTGGTACTTCGGCCTGCCGTCCTCCAGCTCCCACACCCTGATCGGCTCCATCATCGGCGTGGGCATCGCCAATCAGGTCATGGCCGTCAAGACCGGGACCAGCGGCGTCGACTGGGCCCAGGCCGCCAATATCGGCAAGACTCTGCTGATTTCGCCTCTGGTCGGCTTCGCCTGCGCCGCCCTGCTCCTGCTCCTCACCAAGGTGCTGATTCCCAACCGGAGCCTTTATGAGGCGCCCAAAGGCGACACCCCTCCGCCGCTGTGGATCCGCAGCCTGCTGGTGCTCACCTGCACCGGCGTGAGCTTCGCTCACGGCTCCAACGACGGTCAGAAAGGCATGGGCCTCATCATGCTGATCCTGATCGGCACCGTGCCTACGGCCTACGCGTTGAATCACGCCGTCACCGCGAAGCAGTCCCAGGAGTTCGTGATGGTCTCCAACCAGGCTGCCGCGGCCCTCACCCACTATGTTTCACCCAACGCCGTGATCGCCGACGCCCGCGACGATGTCACCGCCTACATCCGCACCCGCCAGTTCAATCCCAACACCATGCTGGCGCTCCGCACCCTGGTCGGCGACATTGGCAACGAGATGTCCATGTACAAGGAGTTGAAGCACGTCCCCGCCGCCCGCACTCCCAACTTCCGCAACGACATGTATGTGGTGAGCGAGGCCCTGCGCCTGATCCAGAAGTCCGGCCAGCCGCCGTTCGCCGCCGCCGACGCGGAGGTGTTGAAGACTTATAAAAAGCATATCGACAGCGCTACCAAGTTCATCCCCGGTTGGGTGAAAGTAGCCGTAGCCATGGCGCTGGGGCTCGGTACCATGGTCGGTTGGAAGCGTATCGTGGTCACCGTGGGCGAAAAGATCGGCAAGGATCACCTGACGTACGCCCAAGGCGCCGCCGCCGAAATTACCGCCATGGCCACCATCGGCGCTGCGGACTGGTTCGGCATGCCCGTCAGCACCACCCACGTGCTCTCCTCCGGCGTGGCCGGAACCATGGCCGCCAACCACACCGGCCTGCAAATGTCCACCGTGCGCAACCTGGCCATGGCCTGGGTGCTCACTCTCCCCGCATCGATAGTATTGGCCGGCTTCCTGTTCTGGCTCTTCCGCCAAATCGGCGGTTAGCCCTTGGGCGGGGCCTCGCCCTGCGGTGGCCTCCTAGGCCGCCGGCGCGCACCGGCGCGCTAGGGCTTCCGGACGGTGAAGGTACCGTCCGGGTTTTCCGTGACAAGCAGCCCTTTGTCCCGCAGGAATTGGATTTGATCTGACCTTGTCAGAGGTTGAATCGGATTCTCGGCCGGGGCGGCCTGTATAACGATCTCTTTCGGCAGGTGGGATCTCTTTAGAAAACCTGCAACTTCTCCCCAACCATTTTTTTGTGAATAGTTGCCCTTGACGTAAGGCCTACCGCCGTCCCCAGGTTGGAACGGAGTCTCAAGATAATCGCGCTCATCTGGGTGAAGTTCCCTCGCGCTGCCATCGGCGTTCACATAAACGTAAGGATACGGATAAACTCTCGACCGGCCTCTCTCCACAATGGCGTACCCGTCGAGATGATCCGGCCGCCTGGTCTTACCTGTTCGCCGCATGATCCACATGAGCGCCGCTGCTCCCAGTACGAGCAGAGCGCCGTCGAACAGAATTCGCACTGGCATTTATTCTAGTACCGGCGAACCGTCCCCGGCTCGCATCTTTCGCGAACCCGGCAACCTCCATCCTCGCATCCATCGCGGGACTCGTGCACATCGCCGGCTCCGCGCGGGTTGGGCGAGCTGTCAGCGCTATAATAGTGTTGTGACTTAGCCATTTGCATCATCGCCCTGCCATGCCCCTCCAAAAAAAAAATGCGCGGCGAACCCAAAAAATGGGGGTATCCATCTGGCGCAAATGTGGTGAAACAAAAGACGAACAAATAGAGAATAAAAAGCAAATACAGGCCCTAGCCTCGGAGCCACGCCGGCAATGTGCCTCAAGCGATCCGTTGATGTACACTGGTTAGACCATGTCCAACCCTGCAAAAGCTGTTCTGTCCGGAGCCTCGATCGCTTTCGCGGCGGCTCTTTTGATGGCGCAGGATCCCGCGATCCTGCATCCCGAAATGAAGGTGGAAACCGGCGCCTACGATGCGCCGGCCGCCACGCTGGGGCACAGTATGTCCGAACCCTGGTCGGCCACCACCATCGCGGCCGGCGTGGATAAGAAGCCGGAGACGGGCCGCGAAGTAACCCTGGTGGGCGAGCTGGTGGACTTTTCCTGCTATCTGCAGCTCGGCAAGCATGGCGAGAAGCACCGCAGCTGCGGCCAGAAGTGCGCCCAGAACGGCCAGCCCGTCGGATTACTGACCAGGGACGGAACGCTCTACATGCTGATGCCCGAGGAGCATGATCCGCGGCGCGACGGCGGGGTGGAGATTCGCACGGTGGGCGCCGAGCACATGGGCCACATCATCAAGGTGATCGGCACCGAAGCGCGCGTGAACGGATACCGCGGCGTCTACGTCGCGGGTCTGACGAAGTAAGCCGGACCGGGGAAATGACGTGGGCCGGGGCGCCGTACCCGATCTGCCTCTGCACTTGCGGCTGATCCGCGGCGCGCTGCGGCGGCTGAACATCAGCTTAAGCCGCCGGCGCGAGCGTCCCAATGCGCGGCGTACTGCGGGTGATTCGCTCCCCGGGCAGGAAGCCGCCCTGCGGAAGCTAAAGCTGGATGATCCCGCCAGCCGGGCTTATTTCGAGAAACACCTGCCTCGCCTGAAAAAGACCTTGTCGCTGGTCCCCCCTCCGCGAAGCTCGGGGCGCGTTCTGGAGCTGGGCTGTTACATGCACCTGACGCCCGCGCTGCGACATTACTGCGGTTTCCGCGAGGTCCGCGGGACGGATTTTGGCGCCGGCGGCCTCCATAAATCGGTGCGCTACGCCGACAGCTTGTTCGAGTTGGAGGTGGACTTATTCAACGCGGAACGCGACACTTATCCCTACTCAGCCGGTTACTTCGAGTTAGTGCTCGTCTGCGAAGTAATCGAGCACATGCTATACGATCCCATGCACCTTCTGCTGGAAGCCCGCCGCGTGCTCGAAGAGGGAGGACGCATCCTGATCACCACGCCCAATATTGCCGGCCTCACCAGCGTGGCGCGGGTGCTGCACGGGCACGACAATCCGCAGATCCACTCCAAATACAAGATTCCCGCCTCCGGCCCGGCGGACGTGCAGCACGTGCGCGAGTACACCATGGTGGAGCTGGGTGAGTTAGTTGCCGCCGCGGGCTTTGAAATCGAGCAATTGTTCACCGAGCCGATTGAGGAATACAGCTTCTACCAGCCGCTGCTGGCCTTCTTGGAGGAGAATGGCTACAATCCCTCGAATCGGGGAGAACAGACTTACTGCGTGGCGCGCAAGCGCGAATCGCTTCCGGTAACTCGTTATCCGGAATTTTTGTACGAGCGATAGCGCGTCACTTCACCGACAGCAGTCCGCTGTTACTCGCGACTCCCGCAATCGTGACTTGCAACGGATAGTCGCCGGGATCGAGCGCCGGCGCCACAATATTCATCTGGGCCACTCCCACGGTCTGGGGGGCGGGTCCTGCATACGTCAGTTTCGCGGATAGGCCTCCGATGGAAGCCGTCGGTGTCACCAGCGCGCCTTGCGCGTTTAGCGCGCCATGTCCCGTCAGGAAGATCGTCACGATGCTGCCGGCCGCCGCCGGATTCGCCATGCTGTTGACCGAGCCATCCTGGTTCAATGCCACAACCCGCGTCCCTCTGACGAATATCTGGGGAGCCGCCGCCGCCACCTGGAAAGATATGGCCGGAGCTGCCGAGCTCGACGTGACCACCGTAACGGAAGCAGTCCCCGCGGCCGTCTGTGGCGGAACCTGCGCATTGATCTGTCCCGGGCTCACATACAGCAGCGGCACACGCACGCCGTTCACGCTGACCGTGGTGTCCGCCAGCGAAATTGGCAGCGGGATCTGCAGTGCGCCGGCCACCGCGTGCGCCAGGTTGGAGCCGAAAATCGAGATCAGCGAGCCCGCCGCGATCTGGCTGTTGAACGACGCCGCATTCACTACAGCGGCCGCGCTGCCCGCCGCCGGCGGCAACAGCCCGTACACCAAAAGGTTGTTCAGCGCACCCACATACACCTTGCCGTCGGCCACCATGGGCACACCAAATTCTGTGTACGCGTTCAACACGTCGAGATATAGCTCTTTTGATAGATCCGTGGCGTCGTAGGCATGCAGCAGAGTATCCCGGGCTTCTCCCAGCTCGTATGCCCACACAATTCCGTTTGCGGAGCCGTTCGCCGACACCACCGGAGTGGTTCCCGGATCGGCAATCGCCTTCGGAGAGCTGGAGACCGGTGCCGGCGTCAGTGCCGCATTGGCGATGCCGAAGGCTCTCAACCCATCGCCGCCGGCCGAAAAATACACGCGGCCCGAAAAATAGGCGGCTGAACCGAAGACTCCATCGCCGCCCAACGTGATGGTTTGCAGCGCTCCCGCATCGTACTGGCCGTTGAACCGCCCCATGTTGTCCCGGTCGACCAGGTAGATGCGTCCCTCCTTGCCCGCGGTCAGCGCCAGGTTGCGGTGAGTGTTGCTGCCGGCTTCCGGTGGCAGCAGAAGTGCGCCCGCGGATCCCAGGTCCAGATCGTTCTCCGCCAGGTATAGCTGATTGTAGGGCGTGAAGTAGTCGGCTATGGTCAGCCCGTTCGTGGGTGAGAGTTTGATGAGGCTGTCGCCCAGGTCCGGCGTGGAATAGGTCTGGTCGAACGTGCCGTTGGCGGACACCACGAACAGGTTGCCATCGCCGTCGGCGGCGGGGCCCGCCCCCGCGCCCCAGAATGACGCTCCCGCGCCGTTCGGCGTCGAGTTGTAAACGGCGGCTTGCTGCAACGTGTCCGCACGGTAGCCCATGATCCAGCCATGGTACAGCCCGTTATCGCAGTGCGATGACCACGGCGTGTACACTACGCCGTTGGCCAGCAGCAAGGCCCCGCGTTGTTTGTAGCTCAAGGGCACAAAGGAGACCGTCGACGACCCGTCCCCGATGCCCGGAACCGACGCCTGAATCTCTACTGGGCTGGCCGCCAACTCCTTCCCGCTGCGCACGTCCAGAGCGTGCAGCCTGTGCACGTAGCGCACGCTGCCATCGCTCGCGGTTTCCTTCGTGAACGCCACCAGGTATACCGTGTAGCTGGCTGCATCGATGACCGGTGTCCCCGTGATGCCGATTTCCGGATAAATCACGGTGCAGTTCACATCCTGCCACGACACCGTTGTGACGCCCTGGCTGGGGTTGATGAAACTCACTTGCCACAATGGCGAGGCGTTGCTGCCCAGCGCGTCGTCGGCGTCGAAGGCATACACGCTGTCGTGCGCCGTCCCCGCCACGATGATATTGTGCACGGTTCCGTCCGCCATGGGAACCGAGGCCATATATAACGGCTGTCCGTACATATACCCGTCCACCACGTGCGAAAAGCGTCGGCCGAACTGCGTGGGATTTACATTGGATGGAGAAAGCAGCGGCTCGTTCAGATTCTGCCCCGTGCGGGCGTTGTCGTTCTTAAATGTGAGAACGTTCACTTGCGCGGCGAGCGAGATCGCGTAAAGCCAGGACGCCGTCAGATAGGCGGGCGAGCGATGCATTCCAGGTATTTTACTGTTTCGCGCAGGGCTCCGCCACCAATTGCACGCCGGGCACGAAGAGGTTCTTCACGAAATCCTCGTCGCGCGACGGGCAGGCGCCGGCATCCGCCTGGAGCGCCACGTCGATGGGCGCCAGGGCTTTCGCGTACAGGGCCCAGGCTCCCGCTCTGCCGATCGCCAGCAGCGTGGGTTTGCCGGCATGCCGGGAATCGAGGTACCGCAGGGCGGTCAGGATATCTTGCACGCGGTTGGCATCGTCGCTGGCGTTGAATGTGAGGTGGAACTTCAACTGCGGATTGCGGGGCGCCGCGGCCTTGCCGCTCTGAAACACGTCGATAATCAGCACCGGCTTGCCGGCCTTGATCAACCCGGCGACGCGTGGATTGCGGCGCGCAGCCTCCGCCCCATCCGGATCCACTACCAACGTGGGCGGGCCGCTGCCGGGAACCCAGACGCCCGGAACACGGTCGCCGCGACCAGGCCGGCTCATCGCCACACCGTCGCCCGCGCTCTCGCTACGCACGTCGCGGGGCCATTCCGCGTGGAATACGGCCAGCATCAGATCCCGGCGCGCCGCGGGATCCAGCGCGGCTGCGCGTGCGCGCCCGGAAGTCTTCCATTGCTCGAAGAGCTGCCGCTGATTGACAGCGTTGGCCGGCAGGTTGCGCCCTTGCCACATGAGCATGTCCAGCAGCGGCTCCACTTCTACGGAACGCTCCTCCACCGGCCCGGAAGCCGGTCCCACCAGCTGGTTTCGAAAGAAGGTGTACACGGCCTCGCGGCTCTTCCGGTTGTAATTGTGCTCCGCATGGAACTGGACCACCTGCACGCTGTCGGGCTGCTGGTAAAGTTGGTAGATCGAGCGCACAGCCGGATATTCCTCGCGCGGCACATTACGCGTCCAATCGCCGGTGGCCGAAACTAACAACAGGGGTCGCGGCGCCATCATGGCGGCGATCTCCACGTTGGATGTTCCGATGCGCAGGCCCGGCGCATTCTCGCACTCGCAGCCGCCCTGCATAATGAACGACACCATGTTCACCGGCGCGGCGGCGCGCACGCGATTATCCACCGCGGCCAGCAGAAAGGTCTGGGTGCCTCCGCCCGAGGCGCCCGTGACAGCCAGGCGCTGCCCATCGACCTCCGGCAGCGACTCCACAAAATCCAGCGCGCGGATCGAATTCCACAGTTGCAGGCCGAGCGGCGTGAAGCTCCAAAGCTCATATGTAGGGCTGCTGAAGCGATGCTCGGTCTGGAGAGTGTCGTTGTAGCCGGCCATGTCATAGGCAAAGGCCACGTATCCCTGGCGCGCCAGATTGATTCCCAGCGCCGGTCCGGAATACCCCTCGGAGTTTTCCAGGCGTCCGTAGGTCCAGTGGCCGTGCGGCGTCAGGATGGCCGGCACCTTACCTTTTGGGTGCAGAGGCCTGTAGAGATTCCCGCCGAGATAATAGCCCGGCAAGGTTTCGAGCGCCACCTTCTCGATGGAGTAATCGCCGTGCTCGACGCGCCCCTCAATGAGTGGGTGCAGCGGCGTCTTTTCGGGCAGCGGATAGAGGCCGGCGGCCACCAGGATCTGCCGCTTCAGCTGCGCCTTATGCGCCTCCCACTGCGCGACGCTGGTGTACTTCGGCATGCTGAAATGAAAATCGGTGTGCGGGATATCGATATTCCGCGCGTCCGTCGCAGGCGCTTGCGCGCATAGCGAACCGGTAGCCAGCAGGGTGGCGAGGGCAGCCCTGATCATCTTCTTCCTTTCGCGAAGCAGGCATTGTAACAGAGACCCAGGCGGCGTGGCCCACCACCGGGTTATGCTCGATCGTCATGCGGCTGATCCCCCGTAACCTGAAACAATTCGGCAATTCCACGTTCTGGGCGGAAAAGTTCCGCGAGCGCTACATGCGCAACCTGCCGTTCCGCGAGCTGGACCGCATTGTGGGCAATACATCCACTGACATCCCCATCCTGACCATCACCGGGCATTACGATGGCGATCAGGGCGGCGCCATGCAGTATTACCGCGATCACATGAAGTATGGTTCGGAGGCTGCCCGCGCCCGCCACTACCTGATCATCGGCCCCTGGATGTGCCGGATACCGATTTCGAGGTCAACCTCTACGAGATCCTGCCCAATGGCGGTAGCGTGGTAGTCGCGGACGAGTCAGCCCATTCCAGCTCTCTCGAACTGCCCGTTGTGAGCGAAACAGCGCGTTGAGCGGTTCCTAGTACCTATCAAACCAGTGAATCCAATAGGACTGCCTTGAGAGCGTTGCGATTCTGCCTAATTTGGTACATTAGCAGGATCGGAGGAGCGCCATAAATGGTTCGAGGGCGAGGTGTGGCTGGGTGGATTGTGTGCCTTGGATTACTGATTCTGCCCTGCGCGGCCCATGCCACCAGTTGCGCGGGCCTGCCGACATCCTTCACCGGCAACGAGTTTCCTAACGGCGATTTCTTCAGCAACTTTGACAATCCCTGCTACACTGTCAGCCTGGGGACAGGTTACGGGTCTGCCAAGTGGGGTGATCTGAACGCAGTATATTTCCAGTTGTATTACAAGGTTGATCCGCGCTATCAGCTCATCCTGGTAGGCACGTTCCCCAACACGCGGTATTTCTCGGTGACGCTCTACGACACTCACTCGGCATTGTCGCAGTCCATTCTGGACACCAGCATCATGCCGCTCACGTCCCAGTACATCAATCCCTACCAACCGGGCATTGCCTATGTTGCCGGGCAGCAATACGCCATACCCATCAGCTTCGGAGGCACGCCGGGCACGCGGGAAACCGGCTGCATGATGAACGGCTACAACGTGAACGGTAACGGTCTGGACGCCACGGTCCGGCATCCGGGGATGGATTGGAACAGCGATACCGGCTTCTTCGCGCAACATGCCAGCTTCCCGGACCATGCCGTGGATACGCCGCAGCACACCAACCCGAACACGGCGGGAGTCGTGATGGTGCGTGCCTATCTGGACGATACTCCGTTGGGCTACGATACCAACCCGCATATCATCGTGCGGGATGTGGCGTCCGGTTGCGCCTATCCCGCGGCCTATGTGAGCAGCACACTGCAGATCGTGGCGCAAACCTCGGCGGTAGGCGGTCTCTGGCTGGATCAACAACAGTTCGCCGGGCACAAGACCTACGAGACGTCTTACCTGCCGAAGCTGTGCGACGCGCCCGTGGCCTCGCCGGACAGGCTCCGCTGGACGCGGCAGCCGGAGTACATTCCGGCCACCAATCCGGATGCCTCGTACATCGTGGCGCCGCTTCCGACTGGCCTGCCGGCCACGCTCGCCGCGGCGGGCGAGGTGATGCGCGTCCGCGTGCGCATACCGGCTGTGCCGCCTACGCCGTGCGCCAGCGGTTGCGTGCGATCCGGAAACGAGCAGATGCGTTACATGAGCCTCTCGTTCGTCGATCCGGCCGGGAACACCATTGCCAGCGTGGCGGACAGAGCTTTTACGACGGACGCCAGCGGCTATGCGACCCTGATCGTAGGCACCGGGGCCGCGATTCCCTCCTGGATCAATCCCGCCAACGGCTACACCTTTTTGAACCTGACGGCGCTCCAGAACTACCAGCAGACTACCCTGCTCGATCTGCGCCATATCATTCCGGCTGCCGGATTCACCTGCGCCGGCCAGTTCGTGCCCTATCGCACCTCCATCGACAGCCCCGCCGGCAGCCTGATGGGGGATTATGTGCCGGTGGTCGACTATCCGGCTGCCGCCAAGCTGCCCCAAAAGGCGGCTCCCCTGATGGGACCGAGCGCATGCGGCACGTATCCCGCCGGGCTATCGGGAATCCGCCCGAATTGCGCGGTTCTTCCTGAACCCCCGATCGCCATCGCCAGTGTGGTGACCCAGTGCCCGGCGCCGGGGTGCAATCAGTTTGTCGCCCAGGCTGCTCCGCCGGTTACGATTGTGGGCGACGGTTTCGGAGTCTTCCCGGAAGGCCTGCCCTTCACTGGTGACACAAATTACCTGCGAATTTCGGATCATACGCAAGGCTGGAGCGCCGGTTATAACGGAAACCGTTGCACGGTTTCCATCAGTTCATGGGCCGATAACCTCATTCAGCTCGTAGCGAACGTCGATCAGAATGGCCGGTGCAAGCTGGTGGCCGGCGACATAGTTCACGTCGAAGTATGGAATCCTCAGACCATGGTCCAGGCGAAGCTCAAAGTTACTGTCACAGGTAACTAGGCGAGAGGTAAAGATTGCTGATCCGCGTTTACCTGCGATTACTCACCGTTTTGCTGGCGGCAGGCATGCAGTCCGCCCTGGCTTCCGGCTATACCCTGGTCACGGTATCCAATCCGGCCACTGGCGGAACCGTGTCGGGTGCGGGCGCCTATACCAAGGGCGCCCGCCTCCAAATCACCGCCACGCCGGCGGCCGGCTACTATTTCGTGAATTTCAGCGGCTGCCTGTCGGGCGCTCCCAACCCGCAGATCCTTTTCATGCTGAAGAACTGCCGGGTGGCGGCGCACTTCGCCAGGGTGCAAAGCCATCCCCTGCTGATCGCGTCCACCGGTACGCGTACGCCGGGGCCCGGCGCCGGACAGCTTACCATCAACATGCGCCTTACAAACACCATCGGGTACGGCGCCGCCAGCAAAGCCCAGATCGTCTCCATTGGGTCCATTACTACCCTGGCGGGCAGCGGATCGGTCAGTGTGGCCGGCGCGCTTCCGGTGCATGTCGGCAACCTCACGAACGGCCAGACAGGCTCGGCCGATGTGATCTTCAACTGGCCCGCCGCCGTAACCGAGGTGCGCCTCACGGTGAACTTCTCGGCGGCTACATATCAAGGCTCTACCACGCTCGACGTTCTTTATACCAGCCAGATCCAGCACGTCGTCATTTTCGTGAAAGAGAATCGCACCTTCGACAATTACTTCGGCCAGTTCCCGGGCGCCAACGGGGCCACCAGCGGTGTAATCTCCACCGGGCAGGTCGTCCCCCTGTTGCCCGCCCCGGACCAGGAAGCCAGCGATCTCTGCCACCACGCACCTTGCGCTCTGACGGGCATGAATGGCGGCAAAATGAACCAGTTCGACCTTCTCTCCGTCATCACGCCACAGGATCCCGCGCCCCCCAACCTCCGCAGCTATGTGCAGTTCAGCCAGAATCAGATTCCGAACTACTGGGCATACGCAAGCACCTTCACCTTGGCCGACAATATGTTCTCGTCATTGTGGGGCTCCAGTTTTCCGAATCACCTCTACACCATCGCCGCGCAGAGCGGGGGCGCCGTCGATAACCCTACTCCCAACGGCGCTCCCATCGATCTCGGTTTCCAGGGATGCAGCGCGCCACCCAGTTGGACCGTGGAGGTCTTATCATCCAATCTGCAGACGTCCAGCTACGCATTCCCGTGCTTCGATTTCCCCACGTTGGGTGACCGGATCGACGCCGCGCAGCCTTCCAATCCCCCGATCACCTGGAAATACTACTCGCCGCCCCAGGGCGCAAAAGGCGCGGAGTGGAATGCTTACGGCGCCATCAATCACATCCGCTACGGCCCCGACTGGAACATCAACATCGTCAATGAGACGCAGTTTGTCTCCGACGCGGCCAGCGGGAACCTGGCGTCGGTGAACTGGGTGGTCACGCCCAACGAGACCAGTGACCATCCCCCGAAGAGCGTCTGCGCGGGCGAGAACGACACCGTGGCGAGGATCAACGCCATCATGCAAGGACCGCAATGGGGCTCCACCGCGATCCTTCTCACCTGGGACGATTTCGGGGGCTACTACGACCATGTGCCGCCGCCCGCCATCTATACCTACGGCCTGGGCATGCGGGTGCCCCTCATCATCATTTCTCCATTCGCCAAGCCGGCCAACATCTCCCACACGCTTTACAGCTTCGAATCGCTGCTCAGCTTCGCGGAGAATATTTTCGGCCTGGCGCCCCTGCTTTCGACCGACACGCTGGCCAACAACCTGGCGGACAGCTTCGACTTCACCCAGAATCCGCTGCCCCCGCTCATTCTGCAACCCCGCACTTGCCCCGACATCGTGGTGACTTGTCCGGCCGTCACGGCCCAGGTGGGAACCCCGTACTCTTCTTCCGTCTCCGCTTCGGGAGGATCGCCGCCATACACCTTCTACACCAACCGGTACACGCTGGGCTCGCCACCCCCGGGATTGACGCCCGATGTCCAGTCTGGCCAGGCGCTCGGTACGCCCGGCATCGCCGGCAGCTACACGTTCTCGATCGAGGCCGTGGATGCTACGGGTGCGGCCGACGCCCTCAATTGCAGCATCGCGGTTACCGGCCCGGTGGCCATCGGCTGCCCCCCCATCACCACCGGACAAGCTGGCGTGCCGTATTCCTCCGCGCTGTCCGTCACCGGCGGTGTGGCGCCCTTTACCTTCTCGCTCACCGACGGCGCGCTTCCGCCGGGACTGACCCTCGACACCGCGACCGGCGCCATCACCGGAACTCCGCTCACCATCGGGTACTTTCAGTTTATGGCCCAGATTGTGGATTCGAACAGCGCCGCCGCTTTCGTAGTCTGCTCCCTCACGATCGGCGCCATTTGACCCGGCCTACCCGCGAGGCACCAGGCGGATGGTGGTAGCCTTTATCACCGCGATTACATGCTCGCCTTCGCGCAATTGCAGCTCTTCTTCCGACTGGCGCGTCACAATGGCTGTCAGGCGGAAGCCGCAATCCAGCACCACCCGCGCCACGGGACCTTCATCAGTAACGGAAACAATGCGCGCCTGCAGATGATTGCGGGCGCTGGTGGGGCCGGGCGACGGGCCCCGCTCGATGGTCACCGTTTCGGCGCGAATGCACGCGAATACGTCCGTGAATGGGCCGCCGGCATCGACTGCGGCCAGGCGCACGCGCCCTATCTCGACCGTGACCAGTCCAGCACTGGCGTCCAGTACACGCGCCTGACAGATGGTTTCGACGCCCACCGCTTCGGCCACATCCGCATTCGCGGGAGCATCGAAGACGCTTTCAATGGGGCCGGCCTGGCGCAGTTTCCCGCCGATCATGATGGCGATGGAATCGCCCAGCGCCAGCGCTTCGGTGCGATCGTGCGTGACTACCACGGCCGGTATCTGCACGCCGGCCAGCAACTGCCGTAAGTCGGCCCGCATCCGCAGGCGTGTGGGCGCATCCAGCGCGGAGAGCGGCTCATCCAGCAGCAGCAGCCGGGGCTGGGATGCCAGCGCGCGCGCCAGCGCCACGCGCTGCAGTTCGCCGCCCGAGAGATGGCGCGCATGGCGGTCCGCCAAGCTGGCCAGGTCGAAGCGCGCGAGCAGATTGTCGACCGAGTCGCCGCGCGCGCCGTACGCCACATTGTGCCGTACCGTGAGATGTGGGAATACGGCGTACTCCTGCGAGAGGTACCCGACGCGGCGCTTCTGGGGAGGCAGATGGATGCCACGCCCGCCGTCGTACCAGACCTCGCTGCCGCAAACGATTACCCCGGCATCCGGCCTGTCCAGCCCGGCGATGGCCCGAAGCACGGTGGTTTTGCCGGCGCCGGACGGCCCGAACAACACCGTCACCGAATGCCTCCCCAGCGGGACCAGCAGCGCCGCGGCGATGGCCGGACCGTCGGCGTGCCACTTGCGGATATCCACGTTCAGTTCATTGGCCATAGGGGAGCCACACGGCCCAGACCCTGCGCCGCAGCGCGTATGTGGCCGCCAGCACCAGGAACGAGATACCGAGCAGCAGCAGGGAAGTGTGCAGGGCGGCGCTATAATCGAGCGCCTGTACGTCGTCGTAGATGGCGATCGACACTGTGCGCGTGACGCCCGCCAGGTTGCCCCCCACCATCAGTACCACGCCGAATTCGCCCAGCGTGTGCGCGAAGCTCAGGATCATCCCGGTGACGATGCCGGGAACCGACAGCGGCACAATCACCCGGAAGAAGGTGGACGCGCGCGAAACGCCCAGGCACCACGAGGCTTCGATCAGTTTGCGGTCCACCGCCGCGAAGCCCGCTACGAACGGCTGTACCGCGAATGGCAGGCTGTACAGCACCGAAGCCACCAGCAATCCCTGAAACGAGAAGGGCAGCATGCCCCCGGTCAGCGCGGCGTACAGCTTGCCGGCAGGGCTGTGCGGGCCGATGGCCATCAGAATGTAGAACCCCAGCACGGTAGGCGGCAACACCACCGGCAACGCGACGACCGCTTCCACCAGGAATTTCCACCGGCGTGGAGAAAACGTGAGCCAGTGCGCCGCAGGCAAGCCGACGGCCAGCAGGATCAGGGTGGTCCAGAAGGAGAGCCGCAGGCTCAGCCAGATCGCTTGCCACTCCATCTAGTCTCCGGAGAACCCATATCGCTTTAGGATAGCGCGGCCCTCCGGTGAGAGCAGGAAGGCGCGGAAGGCCTGCGCGCCTTCCGGGTTCCCGGCGGACTTCAGGATGACGCCGGCCTGCTCAATGCGCGGATATGCGCCCGGCGGGATCTCCCAACAACGCCCGATGGCGCCGGGAGCCATCGTCAGCGATAACGCCACGACGCCCACTTCGGCCGCGCCGCTTTCCGCCATCTGCAGGGTCTGGGAGATATTCTCCCCCGTTACCAACTTGTCTTTAACCGCATCATAAACTCCCAGCGAGCGCATGGCCGCCTCCGCGGCGCGCCCGTAGGGAGCGTGGGCGGGATTGGCGATAGCGATGTGATGCACGGCCGGGTTGCGCAAAGCCGCCATTCCCAGGCGCTCGACATCGATGCCCGAGGAGCCGGACGTCCACAGCACAATGCGCCCTACGGCGTAGGTGAATTCGCTGCCCGGCACGGTCAATCCCTGCTCTGCCAGTTTGCGCGGGTATTGTATGTCGGCGGAAAGGTACATATCGAACGGCGCGCGGTTCACGATCTGCGCGTAAAACATGCCCGAAGACCCGTAGGCCGGCGCGATCTCGATGCCGCCATGCTGCCGGCGGAACGACTTTGCCAGGTCATCCAGGGCGAATCGCAAATCGGCGGCGGCGGCGATGCGCAGCGGAGCGTGCCGCGTGTCGCAGGCCGCCAGCAGCAGCGCGGCGGCCGCTGGCGCGATACGCAAAAGGGACACTGTCCCTTATGAATAACACGGCGCCGCGGTGCTAATCTGATGGCCATGCCGCGCGATTTCCTAATCGATACCGATACCGCCTCCGACGACGCCGTGGCCCTGATCATGGCTCTGCGCCATCCCGATGTAGCGGTGCGCGCCATCACCATCGTGGCCGGCAATGTCCCGGTGGCGCAGGCCGCCCGCAACGCCCTGTACACGGCTGAGCTATGCGGCTCCGCTGCGCCGGTGTATCCCGGCGCGAACCAGCCGCTGTGGCGCGAATACATGCACGCCGAATGGTTCCACGGCAAGGATGGCTTGGGCGATCACGATTATCCGGCGCCGCGGCGCGCGCCGGAGTCCAAACATGCGGTGGACGCCATCATCGAAACCACCCGCGCGTATCCGGGCATCACGCTGGTCACGCTCGGCCCGCTCACTAACGTGGCGTTGGCGCTGGCGCGCGCGCCGGAAATCGCCGGCAACGTTAGCCGCTGCGTGATCATGGGCGGCGCGCCCTGCTGCGAAGGAAATGTCACCCCGGCCGCCGAGTACAACGTCTGGGTGGACCCCGAAGCCGCGCGCATGGTGACGCACTCCAGCCTCCCCATCGAGCTGGTAGGTTGGCATCTGTGCCGGGGTGCGGCCGCGCTGGACGCCGCCGATATCGAACACGTGCTGGGCCTCGGCACGCCGCTGGCGCGCTTCGCTATCGAATGCAACAGCACCGCCATGGCGGCTTATCGCGTGCAGACCGGCGAGAACGGCATCTCTCTGCCGGACCCGGTGGCTATGGCGATCGCGCTCGATCCGTCGATTTGCACTTCGGCCAGCGATCATTATCTCGACATTGAGACCGCCAGCGAGCTGACGCGCGGCATGACCGTGGTGGACCGGCTCAACGTGGCCGGCAACGATCGCAACGGGGCCATCTGGAAGCAGGTGCTGGATGGCGGGCAGAAGGCGCGTATCTGCTGGACGCTGGATGTGGCGCGCTGGAAGCAGGCGCTTTACTCCGCGCTACGCGGATAAAGCCAGGGCCACCGTGGTCTCTCCACGCCGGCCGGTGCGTTCTTCCAACTCGCGCACCAGCTCAGCCTCCCAGCCCTGCGGATCGAATTCCACTTCGCACGCGGCGATCTGGGCATCGGTGGCGCCATCGAAGCACAGTTCGCATACCCCGAGATCGCCGGATTCGCAGCGTACCGGCGGACCGAACGCGCGGCAGGTGATGGGACGCGCGGCATACAGATCGCAGGTGCCGGTTTCCGGATCGAGCGCGGCGCACGGATCGTCATCGGCCATCGGCGCCAGGCGGCCGGCCGCATCCCGGGCACGCTGGCGCACCCGCGCGGCTCGCTGCGCGTCGCGGGCTTCCAGGTCGGCCAGCCCGCGCCGCAGCCGCTCGGCGTCCAGCTGCGTGATCGAAAACTCGCCCAGGCAACATTGCGCGCAACCTGGACGGCACAACAGCCAGTCGCCGCTGCGGCGCGCCGATTCGGCCAGCGCGGCGTCCACGATTTGTATCAGCCGCTGGTCGTCAGGCATGCTTGTGGCCGGCCACGGAAGAGAGTAGCATGGCGCCGGGAATCAGCCGCGGCACCGTGCGCCGGTATTCCAGGAATTGTTCCGGGAAGCGGGATGCCAAAAGCGCGTCTTCCACGCGCATACGAATTTCAGTGCCGATGAGGAACAGCGCGAGGCCAGGGATGCAGAGATACACCGGCGCCATCATCAAGCCGGTGCCTGCCAACACGCACAGCATGGACGTATAGATGGGGTGGCGCACGAACCGGTAGGGGCCCGCGCGGATCAGCTCGTGATTGGAATCGAGCGCCGCGTCCACGCGCAAGTGCCGGCCCAGCGCGCGCGCCGCGGTCCAGGAAAGCAGCGCGGCCATGGCGAAGAACACGATGGAAGCCACCGTCTGCCAGGGCGCGGGCGAGCGGGTCCAGAAGGAGCCTTGCCAGAGCAGCGTGTACCCGATGCATTCCAGGGCCACTCCCCAGCGGGCGCGCCGGTCGCGCGATGGGGCGCCCGGCTGCTTTGACCGGAACAGCGGAAACGGAACCGCCCACAGAACCGGGCCGCCGATCACGATTCCGTACATGTAGCCCTGCATACTGCCATTATCGGCGAGTGACGGTAGCTACGATTCGTACACCCAACGGCCGCCCGCCATGGTCCGCTGGATGGGGATGTCGATCAACTCCATGGGATCCACGCGCAGGGGGTCGCGCCCCAGCACCACCAGGTCCGCCAGCTTGCCCGCCGTGATGCTGCCTTTGTGATTTTCTTCGAACGACGCATACGCGCCATTGATGGTGCCCACCCGGATGGCTTCTTCGACCGTGACGCGCTGCCTGGGTCCCCATAAGTTGCCGTGGCTGTCTGTACGGGTGACCTCCGAGCGCAGCGCCATCATCGGCTCGAAGGGACCGGGCGGGTAGTCCGACGCCTGGGTCACGCGGATGCCCGCGTCCAGAAAGCTGCGCACGGCGAACATCCAGTTCAAACGTTCCGGCCCGTACTCGCGCATCTTTTCGCCGTGATAGTAGACGTAAGTGGAAAACGGCGTGGGGATGGCGCCCAGCGCGCGAATGCGCGCGATCAGCGATGGGTTCACCACCGTGCAGTGTTCCAGGCGGTAGCGCGGATCGGGGCTGGGCAGCTCGCGCTGGAGCCGCTCGTAGATGCGCAGCATCATGTCGATAGCCGCATCGCCGTTGGCGTGCGTGCCCACCTGCCAGCCGGCCTGGCGGGCCTTGCGCGCGATGGCGTACAGTTCGTCCTCTTGGGCCACCTGAATGCCATGGTCGTTCGGCCGCCCCACGTAGGGTTCGGTCAGCCACGCGGTGCGCTCCGAGATGGAACCGTCCGCGACCAGCTTAATCGCGCCCACCCGCACCCACTCGTCGCCGAGTCCCGTGCGCACGCCTGCCGCGCTCATACGATCCAGGAACGGATAGGCCAGGAAGCAGTAGACGCGAAAGCTCAGATCGCCGGAATCACGCGCGTCCTGATACGCCAGCAGGTCTTCCGGGGTTCCCTGGCACTCGTGCGCGGAGGTGACACCGCTGCGCACCAGCATCCGCGAGATCAGCCGGATGCCCTGGCGCATTTCGTCGCGTGTGAAATGCGCCGGCAGGATAGCGCGGAAGGGCTCGGTGGCGTTCTCCCGCAATCCGCCGGTGAGCCGGCCGCCGGCGGGATCGCGGTCGAACTTGCCGCCGGCCGGGTCGGCGACTTCTTCGGGGATCTCCGCGCGGCGCAGCGCCAGCGAATTCACGTAAGCGGTATGGCCGCCGCGATGCTCGACGAAGACGGGATGGCCGGGCGCGGCGGCATCCAGATCCTGGCGCGTGAGCTTGCGGCCCTCGGCGGTCTTGGTGTCGTCGTACATGAATCCGATCACCCAGTCGCCCGGCGGCGTTTTAGCGGCGCGCTCCCGGATGGCTTTCTGAATATCGGAGATGGAGCGCAGATCGCAATCCACCCATTTGAGATGGCGTACGCCGGCTTCGGAGGGATGGGAGTGCGCGTCGATGAATCCGGGCACGATGGTGTGGCCGCCGATGTCGATTTGTTTGACGCCGGCTTTCGCCAGGTGGCGCACGTCGTCATTGGAGCCGACGGCCAGAAAGCGCCCGCCGGCGATGGCTACGGCTTGCGCGCGCGGCTCGGCGGCGTCCACAGTCATCACGTTGGCGTTGTATAGGATCAGGTCGGGCGCGGTTTGCGCGGCGCGTCCGAGCGCGGCGGCGCTCAGGCCGGCCAGGAACGTGCGGCGGGATGTGGGGTGGGGGGGCATCAGGTTGGAATTATAGCGCGGGTATCTAGTTGTGCGGGGGCCGGCGGATGCGGATATTCTTCCCAGCCCGCAGAGCACAAACGTCCAGCCTGACGTGGTGAACACATAACATCCACCCGGCCAGCGCCAGCACGCTGGGCGAGGTGTACCGCTGTTGGTACAATCGCGTTGTCATGGAATTCGCAGCCGGGCTGCGCACGAAAATCACGTTAGGGAGCA
This sequence comes from Bryobacteraceae bacterium, assembly GCA_035308525.1. Classification (GTDB taxonomy): domain Bacteria; phylum Acidobacteriota; class Terriglobia; order Bryobacterales; family Bryobacteraceae; genus Bog-159. The sequence goes on along the minus strand of DATGGM010000178.1, from coordinate 1,027 downwards.
TTTACTTTGAATGCGCGCCATCTGGACTGACTATAGCTCGCTTCGGGCCGCTCCGCCCGCCGTCATCCGCCGCCACACCGCGTACGCCGCCACCCCACTCGCCAACACGCCCAGCCCGCACAGCACGAACGTCCATCCAGACGTAGTGAACACGTACATCCATCCAATCAGCGCCAGCACGCTGGGCAGTGGATACAACCAAATCCGAAATGGCCGCGGCACATCCGGACGCGTCTTGCGCAGCACCTCGACCGCCGCGATCTGGCCCACAAACTGGATGAGGATCCGCGCCGTCAACAGCGCCGAAACCACCCAATCGAGGTTCAACATCCCGGCGGCGATGGCCAGGCCGCCGATCACCAGCAGCGAGACATAAGGGAAATCGCCTTTGGTGTGCAGGCGCGCGAACGGTTTCCAGAAATACCCGTCGAGCGCGGCCGCGTAAGGCACCCGGCTGTAGGCCAGCAACAGTGCGAACACCGAAGCCACCGCCGACCACAGGATCAGCACGGTGACCGCGCCGCCAGCCCACGGTCCGTAGATGGCTTCCATGAAACGCGCCGCCACGAACTTCGACTGCAGCGCCTCGCGCCACGGCACCACGGCCATAATGGCGAGCGTCATCAGCGCATAAATGGCCCCCACCAGCAGCACCGACAGGACGATGGAGCGCGGCATCACGCGTTCCGGCTGGCGCACCTCGCCGCCCACGAAGCAGATGCCGTAATAGCCCAGGAAATTGTACATCGCAATAAGTGTGGCCGCCCCCAGCCCTGTCAGAAAAGCCGGCGAAATGGCGAAAGCGTGGGGTGGAAAATCGAAGGCGCGCCGCGCATCGAAGTGCAGGAAACCCGCCACGATGATCCATGCTACGGTCGCCAGCATCCCCACCCACAGCACGACCGTGAGCCGGGCCACCGCCTGAATGCCGCGATAAAGCAGCACCACCACCAGCACGCCCACTGCACCGGCCACCAGGCGCATTTCCCATGTCCCCATGCCGCGGCGGAAATAGCTGAAGTATTGC
>DATGGM010000177.1:0-4819 GCA_035308525.1 Bryobacteraceae bacterium | reverse complement strand
GGTGACCCGCATCACCTCGGACACGGTAGTCAGGCCCATGCGGATCTTGCGCCAGCCGTCCTCGCGCAGGTTGCGCATGCCGTAGCGGCGGGAGGCCTGCGCCAGTAACGCCGCGTCTTCGTTGGCGATGATGCGGGTGCGGATTTCGTCGTTGAGCTCCATCATCTCGAAGATGCCCATGCGGCCGATGTAGCCGGACTGATTGCAATGCTCGCAGCCCGCGCCGCGGAACGCCTCCATTCGTTCGCCCTCGGGCGAAATGGCGCCGCCGGCGGAGATCTTGCAATGCGGGCAGATCAGCCGCACCAGCCGCTGCGCCAGCACCGCCACCAGCGACGAAGTGACCAGGTAGTTCTCCACGCCCATGTCGGTGAGGCGGGTGATGGCGCTGGGCGCGTCGTTGGTGTGCAGCGTGGAGAACACCAGGTGTCCGGTGAGGGCCGCGCGAATGGCAATGTCCGCGGTTTCCCGGTCGCGGATTTCGCCCACCATGATCACGTCCGGGTCCTGCCGCACGATATGCCGCAAACCGGCGGCGAAGGTCAGCCCGATGGCCGGATTCACGTGGATCTGGTTGATGCCATCCATCTGGTATTCGACCGGATCTTCGATAGTGATGATTTTCTTGTCCGGAATGTTGATTCGGCGGAGCGCGGAATAAAGCGTGGTGGATTTGCCGCTGCCGGTCGGCCCGGTTACCAGGAAAATGCCATGGGGCAGGGAAGTGAAATGTTCCATACGGGCCAGCATGGGATCGTCGAAACCCAGGCGGCGCAGGTCGTAAAAATCCCCGGCGGAGCGGTCGAGCAGGCGCATCACCACGCTCTCGCCGTAGAGCGTAGGCAATGTCGAGACGCGCAGGTCCACTTCGCGGCCCAGGATCTTGATCTTGATCCGGCCGTCTTGCGGCAGGCGCCGCTCGGCGATGTTCAGCTTGGCCATCAGTTTCAGCCGTGAAATGACCGCGGCCTTCAGCTCGCGTGGCGGCGCCTCCTGGTTGAACAGCACGCCATCCACGCGGAAGCGCACGCGAAACTCTTTTTCGAACGGCTCGATGTGGATGTCGCTGGCGCGCTGCTCGATGGCCTGCGCGATCATGGCGTTGACCAGGCGGATGACGGGAGCTTCGCTGGCCATGTCGCGCAGATGCTCGAGATCTTCGTTGGCCTGGGCGGGGCCGAATTCCGCGTCGAGCGGCTGCCGGGCGGCTTCGCCGTAATGCTTGTCGATGGCGTCCAGAACATCCTGCTCGGCAGCCAGCGCGGTTTCAATCTTCAAGCCGGAGAAGGCCCGCACCGCCGCTACGGTCTCAAAATCCAGCGGGTCGGCCATGGCCAGCGTCAGCGTACTATCCTGGACGGCCAGCGGAACAAAGCGGCTCTGGTGCATGAAACGCGCCGAGAGGCCTTCGAGCTCAGGCGCGGCCGGCGGCGGGGCATCCAAGGTGACCAGCGGCAAGCCGAGCTGTTCGGAGAGGGCCGCCAGCACATCGCGTTGGGCGATGAATCCCATGTCGACCAGAATCTTGCCCAGCTTGTCGCCGCGTTCCTTCTGCAGTTCGAGCGCCCGGTCCAGATCCTCGGGCTGGATCAGGCGGCGGGCGATGAGCATTTCGCCCAGCCGCGGCGCACGTAGCGCGCTGGGGCTGGAGGCTGGAGTTTGTGGGCTGGTGGCGGCTGACACTTAGAACTCTTGGACGCGGACAGCGGTTTCGCGCGTGGCGTTCGAGAGCAGCTTCTGGCGCTCGGCCTGCATCACGATCTGGTTGGGCATGCCGCTCGCATCCTCCCAGGAATAATGAAACAGGGAGACCGCCACCACCACCTGCTCGCTGGGCGGCAGGTTCTCCAGCGAGGCGGCGGAGGCCGCTAGCATCTCACGCATGTTTTGCCTGAGCACGGGTAATTGCCGCACCTTCCGATCGTGGATCCGGGTGATTTCGATTTTGGTGAAGCTCTGATGAAACGGACTCAGGTTGGGGCTCACGATCAGATTGATCTCGGCGCTGAAGACCACGCCGTAGCCCTCCAGATAAACTCCGCGCGTGGAGCCCAGCAGGTAGAAGGAATCCGGCGCATTGGCGCGCTCGAGGCGGCCATCGAAGGCCCTTTCAAGGCCGGCCAGCACCGCGTGCGTGATGCGCGCATGCGTAGGGACAGCTTCCTGGCCGGCGAAGAACAGCGCCAGGAAAATCGCCAGCCCAGTCATCGGGCGTCCCCGCCTTCACTGGGATTGCTGGCCTGAAGCAGCAGATTCTGGCGCTTCTTTTCCACCTCCACGTACTCGTTGAACCGTATCCGCATGGCCTGGATATCCAGTTCCTGCCGCTTCTCGGCGGTGGCCAGCAGTTCCTGCGTCCGGCTGGATTGGCGCGCTTCGCTCTGGGCCACGGCTCTCTGGACGGCATCGTTCAAACGGCGGGAAAAATCGGCTTCGAGCGCGGCGCGATCGATTGCGGGAGCCGGTGCGCCGGACTGCGAAGCGGGTCGAATTAACGCGAACGTGATCAGGGCCACCGAGAGCATGGCGGCCGACGCAAAACCCAGCCGCGCGGCGGACCCCCACAGCGCGTCCCAGCCGCGGCGGAACGCGGAGGCTTGGAACACCGGGTCCGAAACGAAGCCAATACGCTGCGGGATCTCTTCATCGGGCAGGGTGAGCAGGGCGGCTTCCGTTCCGCGCAGCCGGTCCAGTTCTTCGCGGCACTGAGCACAGGTCTTGACGTGGACTTCCGTCAGCCGGCGCTCGTTTTCGGCGAGATCCTTGAAATAGTAATCCCGCAGATCGAATGGCGAGCAACTCATATTGCACCTCGTGCCTTTACGGGAGCCAATTCTAACTTGAGCAGGTCGAGCGCTGTGTACAGCCGCGATTTCACGGTGGAAACCGGGGCGGACACGATCTCGGCGATCTCCTCGAACTTGAAGCCCTGGTAGATCTTGAGGATCACGGTTTCGCGCTGGTCCGCCGTGAGCTTGCGGAGCGCTCCGGAAACGGCCAGCGTTAATTCGATGGGGAAGACGGCATTGCCGCCCACGGTGGGTGCGCCTTCCAGGGTCTCGGGTTGAATTTCCTCGGTCTCGCCCTCCGGCCGCCGCTTGCGGAATAGCGAATACGCCTCGTTATGGGCGATTCGGAACAGCCACGAAGCGAACCGCGCGGGATCGTCGAGCTTGCGGAGATTCTGGTACGCCTTCAAGAAAACGTCCTGACTCAGGTCCAGAGCGTCTTCGCGGTTGGCGACGATGCGCAACAGGTAATTGTAGACACGCCTCTCCCATCGGGAGATGAGCAGGTTGTACGCTTCAACATCTCCCCGGCGTGCCTTACGAATCAGGTCGGCATCTTCTACCGCCCGAAGGATCAAAGCTCCGGCTCCATGTCAAAAGACGCCCGCCAGCGGGAAAAAGTCTGATTAGGGGTCCACTACTAGTGTAGCGGGAGTCGGGATCTCAAGCCGAGGGGTGTAAATCAGCAGGAAACGTCGGATCGAGGCCGGTGCGACGTATTGCGATTTGGGTCCCGCAAATCCGTGCAACTGCTGTTAACCCAGTACCAGTACCTATTTAACAAAAGTTCCGAAAATGCTACCCTGACCGCATCTGCATTCAGAGCTGAGGATTAATGCCCCAACCGCCCAACCAAAATAGCCACCGCCGTCCCATAACAGTCCTGATCCTGCTGGCATTGGCCCTTTCCGTGGGCTCCGCCGCTTTCGGACAGCAACTACCGCCGCCCGAACCCGAACAGCAATATGTGGGCAAATTCCTGATATATACCGGGTACATGTTTCTTGACAGTCCAAAGATCAGCCTCTTCGAGCCCGGCATTCACGTGCAGGCAGGCATGCGGTGGTCGCGTCATATCAGCGTGGGATTCGACTACAGTCGTGGGACGGGCAGCACCTCCATCGGACTGAATCAGGCGACCACTGCCCTGCAAAACGAGTTCAATCCGATATTGGCCGGTTTGATCGCCGCCGGAATCCTCCCCTCCAGCTATGTCGCGAAGCTGCCCTTTAGCTCGGTGACCCAGACTTTCACGATGGGTCCGGAGTTTCCCTGGCGCCGGTTTAAGCGCATTACGCCGTATATCCGGCCTTCCGCGGGAATCATCAACGAGATGGCCACCGCGCATCCCCCCGACCACGTCACACAGCTCGTGGTGAATGCCGTGGCTCCCTCCGGAAAAGAGGAAGAATGGACCGCGTTCTACGGGTTCGGCGGAGGCTGCGCGTTCAACATCACGAAGCATTTCAGCCTGGTGGTGCAAGCCGACCTCGTCCACGATCACCTGTTCCCGGATCTGCTCAAAGAAGGCCGCAACACGGTGCGCTTCTCCGTCGGCCCGGGCGTCCAGTTCGGACACAATGTCACGCGGAAGTGGGGGCTACCGGGCCACTGGGAATAACCCGGCTCTCCAGGAGGGCAAACAACCGGCCATCACGCGCGCTGCCCACAGGTTCGGATTCATCCGGCCCGGTAGTGAGCCAGGCGAGTATGCTCCACCCACAGCGCTCCGCGAGCCGGGCGATGCCGCCTTCGGAGAAGATCCAGTAGTTTGTCACGTCCCCGCCCACTTCCCCGGCATCGAGCAGATAGGCCAACGGTTGCGCGGCGATTGGCTGAGCGACTCCAGGCAGCCGGTGCATGATCCGCGTGCTGAGCAGGCACATGCTGCTTTCGTGGGACAACATCTCCAGACACGCGAAGGGATTCTTGAGATGGTACAACGTTCCCAGAAATAACGTCAGACCGTACGGTCCGCTAACGCCGCCGGTGGATGAGTCCACGTCGCGATCGAGTATGTTCACACGGCC
>DATGGM010000176.1:0-5167 GCA_035308525.1 Bryobacteraceae bacterium | reverse complement strand
ACGCCGGCGTTGGCATTGAACCCATTGGCGACCAGCGAGGGCGTCCCGAACGACTGGACGTCCAACTGCGGCGTGGTCTGGTGCGTCCAGTTCAACAGCCCGGTAGCGAATGGATCAAACGCGGGGATCGCCGTGCCGTTGGACTGGGGAATGGTTCCCTGAATCGAGAGGTTGGTTAGCGGCTCGCCCAGGGCGCCCAGTTCCAGCGCATTGGTTGAGACGTTGGTGCCGGTGGTGACGCTGGTGGCCGACGCGGGATTGGTGACCACCGGACTCAGCGGTCCACCGGCGCCGGTGGGAGCCTCCGCGATCACGAAAGGGATGCCGCGCAGCAAGCCGCCACCCTTGGCGCGCACCACATCCGAGTCGGCCACCTGGAAGCTGAAACGGTCGAGCTCCACATCCAGGTTGTTTTCGATGGCCAGGGCCAGGGCGTCGGCCTGCGAAAGATAGAGGTTGCCGGCGCGGATCAGGTCATGCACGCGCGGCGAGTTCTGGAAGTCGACGGGCCTGGGCGGCGCCAGGCCGGCACGCTGGCAAAACAAGGGGGAAGCGTACAGGAGAAAAAATAGAACGGAGATTTTGCGCATCGGCTTCAGGCGGGACGCTTCTTCTCCCGCAGCGGTACGGGATTCACTTTGGCTCCCTCCTGGACGGTGTCGCCGGGGTTCACGACCACCTGCTGGCCGGCTTCCAGTCCGGAGAGAACTTCGATCTTATCTCCAAAGTCGCGGCCTAACTGGATCGGCTGGAAGTGCACGGTCTGGCCGGCGCCCACGACCGCGACTTGCGGCCCGCTGCCGCGCACCACCAGCGTATCGCCGGGGATCAGCAGCGACGGATTGCTGCGGGGGGTAGTCAGATCCACCTGGGTATACATGCCGGGCAGCAGGACGCCGGACGGGTTGGGCACCTGCACTTCCGTAAGCAGAGTGCGCGACGCGGGGTCCAGCGCATTGGCGGTGCGGGTGACAGTGCCGGTGAAGCCCCGGCCGCCCAGCTCCGTCACCAGCAGATGCGCGGTCTGGCCGACGTGCACGGACCCCGCGTCGGATTGCGGCACGTTCACATAGGTACGCAAGCGGTCGGTCTGGGCGATGCGGAAAAGCAGCGTGCTGGCCTCGCTGACCAGCGCGCCGACGTCCACATTGCGCACGGTGATGACACCGGAGAAGGGCGCGCGCACGCTTTCATAACCCTGCATATCGGTGAGGCGCGAAAGATTGGCCTGCGCGGCCACGATATTGCTGCGCGCCGCCGCCACGGCTTTTTCGAGCGCCTGCACGTTGGCCTGCTGCGCCGCATATTGCGCCTGGTAAGTGTCGTTATCCTGCCGTGACACCACCCCTTTGGAGACCAGGTTCTTCCAGCGTTCGGCGGTGACTTTAGCGAGCTGTTCGTTGGCCTTTCCCTGCTGCAGATTGGCATTGGCCTGTTCCAGCGCCGACCCGGTCTGTTCCAGCGAAGCCTGCGCCTGGCGCACCTGCTGATCGAGCTCGGGCGCTTCGATTTCGGTGAGCAACTGGCCGGCCTTGACGCGGTCGCCGATATCCGCGTAGCGCCGCTTGATGTAACCGCTGGCGCGGGCCAGCACGGGAGCTTCGGTCACCGCCTGGATGTTGCCGGGGAGAACCAGGCTACCGTTGGCAGCCGAGCGTTCCACGCCGACGACGGTCACGGTGGGCGCCTGTTTTGCCGCGGAATCGGCCTCGGCAGCGAGGGTGGCTTCGTTCTGACGGTGAGGAATGTAGCCCTTAAGGAATGCCGCCACGATCAGAATCGCCAGCACCAGGGCCAGCAGCCACAGCGACCGGCGGGAAGGCGGGGGCGGCGCGACCGGATCATGCGCGGGGTGGTGGAGCAGTTCGTGCTGCGCCGCGACCTGGCGCTTCAAATCTTCAATTTCGGCGCGCAAGCGCGCTTCGGTATCGTCGGCCACTCCGGATCCTTGTCGTTCGCGAGAATCGTATTCCATTGTACTCAGAACCCGCCTCAGCCTAACAGCATCTCGCCGGATATATCCTCGTGCTCCTCTTCGGCGATCCGGCGGTCGAAATCGACCGGCGGCTTCTTCTTCAGCAAGCTGTAAACGATCGGCACCACGAACAGCGTGGTGGCGGTGGCCAATACCAGGCCGCCGATCACGGCGCGGCCGAGCGGCGCGTTCTGCTCGCCGCCTTCACCGTATCCCAGGGCCATGGGGAGCATGCCGATGATCATGGCCAGGGCGGTCATCAACACGGGACGGATGCGGGTGTGGCCGGCGGAGAGCGCCGCGGCCCGCGCGTCCATCCCTTCAGCCCGCTGATCGTTGGCAAAGACCACCATCAGGATACTGTTCGAGGTGGCCACGCCGATGCACATGATGGCACCCATCAGGGAGGGGACGCTGAAGCTGGTCCCGGTGATGAAGAGAATCCAGACAATGCCGGCCAGCGCGCCGGGCAGCGCCATCAGAATGATGAAGGGATCCAGCCAGGATTGAAAATTGACGGCCATCAGCAGGTACACCAGGACAACCGCGAAGATCATGCCCATGCCGAGCCGGTAGAACGAAGTTTCCATGGTGCGCACCTGGCCGCGCAGATCCAGGATGGTGCCGCGCGGCAGGTGCGGCGTAATCTCCCGCATGATCTTTTCCACGCCCGTTCCGACGCTGCCCAGGTCCCGCCGGTCGACATTGGCATAGACGTCGAAGACCGGCTGCACATTGTAGTGGTTGACGATCTCGGGCGACGCGCCGCGCTCCACACTGGCCAGGTTGGAGAGAAGCTGCGGACCCGCGGCGGACGCGCCGGGATTGCCGTAAGCCTGCAGGTTCTGGCCGGGGGCGCTGCCCACAGATGAATTGGTGGCGGCGGCCGTACCGGCGGGCGACCCCGCGGTAGTGCTGACCATGCTTGCAATAGGCGCCGAGATGGGTGTGCGCATCAGCGCGGCCAGGGAATCCAGGCGATACTGGGGGGTCTGCACGGCCATGGCGTAGCTGACGCCGTTGTCCCAGTTGAGCCATTCATTAGGGGCCACCTGCCCGTTGGAGCTGAGCGAGATCAGCAGGCTGTTGCTCACATCGCGCTGCTGCAGCCCCAATTGGCCGGCCTTGTTGCGGTCCACGTTGATGCGCAGCTCCGGATAATCCACGATCTGGTGGACGTGCACGTCGGCGGCGCCCGGAATGCGCGCGATGCGCGCCGCCAGCGCCCGGGCGATCTGGTAATTGCGGGGATCGCGTCCCATGATCTGCAAGTCGATGGGCGCGGGCAATCCGAAGTTCAGAATCTGGTTGGTGATGTTGGCGGCTTCGAAGAAAAAGATGACATCCGGAAACGCGCGCTGCAACTGTTTGCGCAGTTTGTCGGTGTACTCCGCGGTGGGCGCGTGATCTTCGGGCTTCAGTGAAATCAGGATGTCGCCATCGCCGGTTCCCAGGGTGGTGGAGTCTCCGAAGGCCAGGTTGAAGCCGCCGAACGGAACACCGATATTGTCGATGATGGTATCGATCTCGCGGGCCGGGATCACGCGGCGGATCTCTTCGTCGATTTTGGAGAACAGCACTTCGGTTTCTTCGATGCGCGTGCCGGTGGGCGCCAGGGCATGCAGGCGCATCTGCCCGGAATCGACGTAAGGGAAGAAATCGCGCCCCACCATCGCGATCAGCCCGAGCGAAGCGGCCACGAAGATGCCAACCCCTACCAGGACGGGCGCGCGATGGTCGAGGGCCCAGTGGAGCAGGCTGGTATAGGACGCGCGCATGGCCTCGAAGCGCCGGTTGAAGGCATAGTGAATCCGCCAGATGGGCCCCTTGCCGCCGGCGGTTTCGCCATGCGCGCCCAGAGCGTAGAGTTTCACCTCCGGCCGCAGCATGTAGTGCACCATGTTGGGAATCAGCGTGCGCGAAAGCAGGTACGAAGCCAGCATGGCGAAGACCACCGCCAGGGCCAGAGGCGTGAACAGATACTTGGCGGCGCCGGTGAGCAGCAGCACGGGCACGAACACGATGCAAATGGAAAGCGTCGAAACGAAGGCCGGCGCGGCGATCTGCTGGGCCCCGTCGAGTACGGCGCGCACCAGGGGCTTCTTCATGGCCATGTTGCGATGGGTGTTCTCGATCTCGACGGTGGCATCGTCCACCAGGATGCCGACGGCCAGGGCCATGCCGCCGAGGGTCATGACGTTGATGGTCTCGCCGATCAGACTGAGGACCGCCAGCGAGGTCAGAATGGACAGCGGAATCGAAATACACACGATCACGGTACTGCGCCAGCTACCCAGGAACATCAGGATCATCATGCCGGTCAGCAGCGCCGCGATCACGGCTTCGCGCACCACGCCATTGATGGCCGCGCGCACGAACAGGGATTGATCGAACAACTGCCGGACATGCAGCTCGGGCGTTAATCCCGCCAGGATCTGGGGCAGGCGCTTTTTCACTGCATTCACGATATCCAGGGTGGAAGCCCGGCCGTTGCGCAACACCGGCATCAGGGTGCCGCGGGTGCCGTTGGTGCGTACGATGCTGGTCTGCACCGCGTAGCCGTCGCGCACCTGCGCCACATCCTTGATATATACTTCCGCGCCATTGACCACGCGAATAGGGAGATCGTTCAACTGGTCGAGAATCCTGGGGCTGCTGTTGACCTTGATCTGATAATCGATGTTGCCGATCTTGGCGTCGCCCGCGGGCAGGATGATGCTCTGCGCGGCCAGGGCCGAGGAAACGTCGGTGGCGGAGATGCCCTTGGCGTAAAGCTGGTCGGGATTCAGGTCCACCATGACCATGCGGAACTTGCCGCCGTAGGGCAATGGCGCCGCGGCGCCCTGCACGGTGGCGAGCTGTGTGCGGATGAAGTTCAGCCCGAGATCGAAAATATCCTGTTCGCTGAGAGTCTTGCTCTCCAGGCCCAATTGCAGGATGGGCACGCTCGAAGCATCGTACTTGAGGATGTTCGGCGGAAAGGTCCCCGGCGGGAAGATGCGCAGCAGCGTTTGGGAGATAGCCGTGACCTGCGCCAGGGCCATGTCGATCTTCACATTCGGCTGGAAGTAGACGCGGACCACCGAAACGCCGCTATAGGATTGCGACTCGATGTGCTCGATGTCGTTGACCGTGGTGGTCATGGACCGCTCGAAGATGGTCACCATGCGCTTCTCCATCTCCTCCGGCGAC
>DATGGM010000175.1:0-28799 GCA_035308525.1 Bryobacteraceae bacterium | reverse complement strand
CAGGCAACACGCAGGAAATCCTGTCGGGTATCCGGCCCGGCCAGAAAGTGGTCTCGAACGCTCTCGTGTTGCAGGCCACGGTGGAACAATAATATTCTTGGGCCATGCTGACTAAAGCTGAGGTTCGCGCGCGCATCGAGGAAATCGGCATCATTCCCGCGGTCCGCCTCACCTCGGCTGAGGATGCCCGTTTTGCGGCGGAGGCAGTCTATCGCGCCGGCCTGCCGATCGCTGAGATCACCATGACAGTTCCCGATGCGCTGGACGTCATTGCGGAGCTGCTGAAAAAGTTTCCCGACATGGTGATCGGCGCGGGAACCGTACTGGACGCGGAGATGGCGCGCCGTTGCGTGGATGCGGGCGTCCGGTTCATCACCAGCACCGGCCTGGATGCCAGCGTGGTCGGACTGGCCTCCGAGGAAGATACGCTGGTGCTGCCGGGGGCTTTGACGCCTACCGAGATCATCAACGCATGGAAGGCGGGGGCCGATTTCGTGAAGGTCTTTCCGTGCACGCCGCTGGGCGGCGAGAACTACATCCGGGCATTGAAGGCGGCGCTGCCGCATATTCGCCTGGTCGCGGGAGGCGGCGTCCAGCAACACACCGCCGGCAACTACATTACCGCGGGCGCCAGCGCCATCGGAGTGGGCCGGGAATTATTCACGCATGACGCGATTCGTCTGCGCAAATCGGAATGGATTCTGGAACTCGCGCACCGCTTTATGGGAATCGTGAAGAACGCCCGCGCGCATACACAGTCGGCCAGTGTGGTGACCTTCAAGTAGCGCGCGAAGGCCCGTGCCATAGACCATGATTCGCCGGATCGTCGATTTCGCTCTTGATAATCCGCTGTTGATTGTAGCGCTGGCGGTTCTGCTCTTCGCGTGGGGCGTGGTTTCATTCCGGAACCTGCCCATCGAAGCTTATCCGGACGTCGCCAACAACTACGTGCAGATCATCACACAGTGGCCCGGCCGGGCGGCTGAAGAGGTGGAGCAGCAGGTGACCATTCCGATCGAGATCGTAATGAATGGCCTGCCGCACCTGCAGCATTTGCGGTCCACCTCGCTGTTCGGGCTCTCCAGCGTCATGCTGGTCTTCGATGACGAGTCCGATAACGACTGGAACCGCCAGAAAGCCCTCGAACGCCTGACGCAGGTGACGCTGCCCGAGAATCTGCAACCCCAGATCGGGACCGACTACAGCCCGGTCGGCCAGATTTATTGGTACACGCTGACCAGCACGAATCCCGAGTATGACCTGATGGAGTTGAAGGCGCTGGAGGACTGGGTACTCGAGAAGCAATTCAAGTCGGTGCCCAACGTGGTGGACGTGGTTAGTTTCGGCGGCATCACCAAGGAATACCAGGTGGCCATCGATCCGAACAAGCTGGTGGAATACGGACTGAACATCGGCGAGATCGAGCAGCAGTTGTCGAACAACAATGTGAATGCCGGCGGCAGCTTCGTCGAGGAGGGCCTGCAGGAAGTCAATGTGCGCTCGGTGGGGCTGGTGGATAATGTGCAGGATATCGGCAAGACGGTGGTCAAAGCGCAGAATGGGATACCCATCCGGATTCGGGACATCGGCGCAGTGAGTCAGGGTTCCAAAATCCGGCTGGGCCGGATCGGCTTCGCGCTCCACAGAGCGGACGGCAAGGTCGTGGATAACGACGATGTCGTGGAAGGCATCGTGCTCCTGCGCAAGGGGGCGGAATCCGATGCGACCCTCGACGCCATCCACGCCAAGGTGCGAGAGCTAAACGACCGCATTCTCCCCAAAGGCGTTAAGGTGCGTCCGTTCCTGGATCGCAGCGATCTGGTGCATTTCACCACGCACACCGTGCTGCATAACCTCACCGAGGGCATCGCCCTCGTGGCCATTATTCTGTTCCTGTTTCTGGGCAACGCGCGCGGGGCGCTGATCGTGGCCATTACCATTCCGTTCTCGCTGCTGTTCGCGTCGATTTGTCTGGACCTCCGGCGCATTCCCGCCAACCTGCTTTCGCTCGGCGCGCTGGATTTCGGCATGGTGGTGGACGGCGCAGTGGTGATGGTGGAAAATATCGTGCGGCATCTGGGCCACGCCGGCGGGCCTCCCAGGCCATTGCGGGAGCGCATTCGCGACGCGGCGCACGAAGTGCAGCGTCCGGTCTTTTACGCCATCGGCATCATCATCACCGCGTACCTGCCGATCTTCACACTGCAAAGCGTGGAGGGACGGCTGTTCAAGCCCATGGCCTGGACGGTGGCTTTCGCGCTACTGGGCGCGCTGATTTTTTCGATGGTGGTGGCCCCCGTGCTGGCGAGCCTCCTGTTCAGGCGAAGTGCGCACGAGTGGCGCAATCCCGTGCTGGACTGGTTGACGCGAGGCTACCGCGGGCTGCTGCGCCGGGCGATTGGCGCCCGCTGGTTAACGGTTGGGCTGGCCGCGACATGCCTGGCGGTAGCCGTGTGGCTGGCTACCAGCGGCGTCATCGGATCTGAATTCCTGCCGCATCTGGATGAGGGAGCCATCTGGGCGCGCGGAACATTGGCGCCCAGCACCGGGCCCGCCGAAGGCACCCGGCTGATGAACCAGGCGCGTATCATCCTGGCTTCCTTCCCGGAGGTCACGCAGGTGGTTTCGCAGGTGGGCCGTCCCGATGACGGCACCGACACGACCGGTTTCTTTAATACCGAATACTTCGTGGATCTGCTGCCAAAGGGCAAGTGGCGCCCGGCCTTCCACCAGAACAAAGTGCGGCTGATCGCGGCCATGGACCGCGAATTAGAGCAAATTCCCGGAGTGCTGTGGAACTTCTCCCAACCGATTGCCGACAACATGGAAGAGGCGGTGAGCGGCGTAAAAGGCGAATTGGCCATTAAGATCTACGGCAGCGAACTGAAGCTGCTGGAGCAGAAGGGCGACGAGATTGTCGGCGTAATGCGGCATATCCGCGGTATCGAAGATCTGGGCTTGTTTCGCGTGATCGGGCAGCCCAATCTCAATTTCATCGTGGATCGCGACCAGGCGTCCCGGTACGGCCTGAACGTGTCCGATGTGCAGGACGCCATCCAGACCGCCGTGGGCGGGAACGCGGTCACCCAGCTCCTGCAGGGAGAGCGGCGGTTCGACGTAGTGGCACGATACACCGCGCCCTACCGCGATACCCCGGAAGCTATCGCCAACATCCGCCTGCTGGCGCCTGGCGGTGAGCGTGTGTCGCTGGCGCAAATGTCAAAAGTGGGCGTTTTGGATGGCGCTTCGGAGATCTATCGCGAAGAGAATTCGCGCTACGTGGCCATTAAGTACAGTGTGCGCGGACGCGATCTTGGCAGCACCGTGGAAGAGGCCATCCGGGATGTGAGCCGCCAGGTGAAATTGCCCGAAGGTTATACCATCAGTTGGGCCGGCGAATATGCCAGCCAGCAGCGGTCGCAGAGGCGGTTAATGATCGTGCTGCCGGTGACCGTTCTGGTCATTTTCATCATCCTGTACACGATGTTCCATGCGTTCAAGTGGGCCACTCTCATGCTGGCCAACATCGCCATGGCCCCTTTGGGCGGCCTGTTGGCGCTGCTCATCACGGGCACGCACTTCAGCGTGTCGTCGGGCGTGGGCTTCCTGGCGCTGTTCGGCGTCTGCGTGCAGACCGGCGTGATCATGCTGGAATATATCAACCAGCTGCGCACCCGCGGCCACTCGATCTTCGATGCGGCCGTGGAAGGGGCCGTGCTGCGGCTCCGGCCCATCATGATGACGACGCTGGTGGCGACGTTAGGTCTGCTGCCCGCCGCCACGTCGACGGCCATCGGCTCGGATTCGCAGCGGCCTTTTGCCATTGTGATCGTGGGAGGTCTGATGGTGGCCATGGTGATGAACATCTTCCTGCTGCCGACTTTGTACGTGTGGGCGGCCGGCGATCAGGATGTGCTTCCCGCGCCCGAGCCTGGATTCGACGAGGGTGAGTAACCAATACAGAGCTGCTTCGCCGCGAAACCGTCGCACGCCAGAGTGTTAAACTCGCGTATGGCCCGATCAAGGCGGAATGATCCGTGGACCCCAAAGACCGCGCCCCTCAAATCCTCCAATTCGGCGTCTTCGAAGTAGACCTCGCGCAAGGCGAGCTGCGTAAGCACGGGCAAAGAATCAAGCTGCAGGAGCGGCCCTTCCAACTGCTTGCCGCCCTGTTGGCGCGTCCCGGCCAGGTGGTTACGCGGGAAGAGCTGGCTCGGAAATTGTGGATTGACACCCTGGTGGACTTCGATAACGGCCTCAACATCGCCGCCAAGAAAGTCAGGGAAGCGCTGGATGACGATGCGGCTACACCGCGCTACGTGGAGACGCTGCCGCGGCGGGGTTACCGTTTCATCGCGCCTGTGCAAGTTCGCGTGCTGCCGGCGGATGCGGCTGCGGCTGACAAGCCCAGGCCGGACGCGGCACCGCCAACCGCGCCAACAGAGCCACCGCCCGCTCCACGGCGCCGCCGTGCAAGCTACGTCCGCGTGGCGGCGATAGTAGTCATTCTGTTCGTGCTGGTCCGCGTCTACTGGCTGGTCACTTCAGTGCAGCCGGCCCGCCTTTTGCAGGCAGTCCAACTGACGCAAACTGGCCGGGCCGAGTTCAGCGATGGTGTTGCCTGCGATGGCTCAAGGGTATATTTCACCGAGCGCGAAGGTGGCCGCTGGTCTCTCTCCCAGGTCTCCGTGCAGGGCGGCAATCCGCAGCCGCTGCCTTTGCAGATCCCGAATCCGGACATACTGGATATCTCGCCGGACCGTTCCAGCCTTTTGGTTTCTGGAGGAACGGGAATCGAGCCGGATCGTCCGCTTTGGGTGGTGCCCACGGTGGGCGGCTCGCCGCGCCGCGTGGGCGACGTGTTGGCCCACGCGGGGGCCTGGTCGCGGGATGGCGGCCGCATCGTTTTCGCGCGTGGGTCCGGATTGTTTCAAGTGAACAGTGACGGCTCCGGGTCACACAAGCTGCTCGACACCCCGGGGATTGTTGGCGGCATTCGCTGGGCGCCTCCGGCCGAACGGGAAGTCCTGCGCTTCGCCGTCGACTCTCCCAGTTCAGAACCGTATGCGCTGTGGGAATCCCGCCTGGACGGCACAGGCTTGCACCGCCTGCTGACGCAATGGAATCCGCCGGCTTTGGCCACCGATGGGGACAACAGCGGAATCTGGGCGGCATCCGGAAAATACTTCGTGTTCCGTTCCGTCCGCGGGCGCGTCGCCAGCGTGTGGGCCATGCGCGAGAATCGCACTTTCCCGCGCGCGTTCGAGGGCCCGCCCGTGCAGCTCTACTCCACGCCCATGCAGTTCGGATCGCTGGCTCCCAGCCCGGACGGCAAACGGATTTACTTTGCTGCCGGCCAGGAACGCCGGGAGTTGATGCGCTTCGATCCAGGCCGCAACCAGTTCCGGCCGTTTCTGGCCGATGTTGCCGGGCGATGGGCGAGCTTTTCGAGAGACGGGCAGTGGGTGGCCTACATAACTGTGCCGGACGGAACGCTCTGGCGCAGCCGGCCGGATGGCAGCGAGCGTCTGCAGCTCACGCCGCCGCTGATGGCGGCTCACCAGCCGCGCTGGTCGCCGGACGGATCGCGCATCGTTTTTGCCGGCTCTCCCCCCGGCCTCACCACCAAGGTGTACACCATCTCCGCGACCGGCGGCGCGCCCCAGGCGGTCACTTCAGGTGCTTTAATGGACAGCGATGCCAGTTGGTCGCCGGACGGCAACTCGTTATTGTTTGCGCGCACGTTTTCGCCCGGCGCATCCGGAAAGCCCGGACTCTACGTCATGGACTGGAAGACCAGGACACCCACGCTCCTCCCTGATTCCGAAGCCATGGCCAGGCCGGCGTGGTCGCCTGATGGACGCTATGTCGCCGCGACCAGCCGCGCCGGAACACAGATTCAGTTGCTTGACCTCCAGACCCGAGCGTGGTCGCTACTCGCGGAAGGGGAAGGGCTCGGCGTTCCATTCTGGTCTCGAGACGGCAAATTCGTCTATTACCAGGAGGTGCTGGGCGGCGCCGAACAGCCCACATTTCGCGTCTCCATTGCCAACCGCCGCAAAGAGCGCGTGATGAGTTCGCGGCAGATCCCGCAATCCAACGCGGTAGGCTACCTGCTCGCCGGCATGGCGCCCGGCGATGCCCCCATCGCCACGGTGATTTACGCCAACTCGGATATTTACGCGCTCGAAGTGGAACTGCCATAGGAGCGCGTGCCCTCGCCACTTGCGATAATCGAAGTCATGGACTCGTCGGTAGCCATCATCGGAGGCGGTATCTCCGGCCTGTCGGCTGCCTATTACCTTGCGAAGTCCGGCGTCCCGTGCACGCTCCTCGAGGCCCGCCCCCGGCTCGGCGGCGTGATTCAAACCGAACACGTGGAGGGTTGCGTGATCGAGGGCGGCCCCGACAGCTTCCTCTCCATGAAGCCCGCGGCCATGGAACTGATCCGGGAACTGGGCCTGTCCGAAGACGTCATCGGTTCGAACGATCACCTGCGTATCACCTATGTATGGAAGGGCGGCCGGCTGGTCCCACTGCCGGACGGCCTGCAGCTCATGGTGCCGACCAAGCTGGTCCCGCTGCTCACCACGCGGCTGCTGAGCTGGCCTACCAAGCTCCGCATGGGGATGGAGCTGTTCCATCCGCCCGGGCGGCACCCCGAAGACCAGTCCGTGGCGGAGTTCGTCACGTCCCACTACGGCTCGGAAGCCGTGGATTATCTTGCCGAGCCGCTGTTGTCCGGAATCTACGGCGGAAGCCCCGCCGCTCTTAGTATTACCAGCGTGTTGCCGCGGTTCGTCGAGTTGGAAGCCAGGTATGGAAGCCTGACCAGGGGTGTGCTGGCGGAACTCAAAGCCAATAAGGCGCAATCCCGGAAGCTGCCTCTCTTCCGCACGCTGAAAAGCGGACTGGGGCAACTGGTTTCCGCAATCGCCGCCCGTGTGGAGCAGGATGCCACTATCCTGCACCGGCGCGCGATCGCCGTCGAACGCACCGGCGGCGGGTTCCGGATCCGGTTGGACGATGGCTCGCTCGAGTGCGCGCAGCTTGTGCTGGCTTCCGAAGCGCACAACGCCGCCCCGCTGGTCCGCAACCTGGACGGCCGACTGACGGATCTGCTGGCCGGTATTCCCTACAGCTCTTCCATGACGGTGGCCCTGGGTTTCCCGGATAGCGCGTTCCCGCGGCCGCTGGCAGGTTTCGGTTTTCTGGTCCCCAAGCGCGAGCGCCGCCGCCTTGTGGCGTGCACCTGGGTGGGCACCAAGTTCTCGCACCGCGTGCCTGCCGGCACCACGGTCCTGCGCTGCTTCCTGGGAGGCATGGATGACGGTGGCATCCTCGCCGAAAGCGACGATGACATTATCGCGGGAGTCGTGCGAGAGCTGCACGAGATCGTAAAGTTCGACGCTGCGCCGGCCTTTTCGCGCATATTTCGCTGGCCTCGCTCGATGGCTCAGTACACCGTCGGACATCCGCGGCGTCTGGCCGAAATCGAAGCGCGCGCGGCGGCCATTCCAGGCCTGCACCTGGCGGGCAATGCGTACACCGGTATTGGCATTCCGGATTGCGTCCGCATGGCCAAGCAGGCCGCTGAGTCGATTGCAAAGGCGCTATGTCCGGTTTGATTCGGCAGGCCCTGGCTGCGCTGGCGGCGTGCGCGATGGGCGCGGCCACCGCTTCCGCCGCGGATCTGCCGGGTATGCCGCCGGTGCTGGACAAGCACGATATCTATTCGGCCGACGCTGCCGGCGATCTCAGCCCTGTGGTGAAGAGGTTTCCTTCGCTCATCTACGTGCCCAACAGCGGCAGCAACAGCGTGGATGTCATCGACCCGAAGACTTACCGCATCATTCGTCACTTTCGTGTCGGCCGCCAGCCACAGCATGTCACGCCCTCTTACGATCTGAAATCGCTCTGGGTACTGTGTGACCTGGGCGACAGCATCACGCTGATCGATCCGGCCACCGGAAAAAAGGGCCGGACCCTCAAGGTGAAGGATCCGTACAACATGTACTACACGCCGGACGGCAAATATGCCGTGGTGGTGGCCGAACGCATCCATCAACTCGATTTTCGCGATGCGCACACTTTTCGCCTGGTGAAGTCCGTCCCGGTACCCTGCCGCGGCGTGGACCACATGGACTTCTCCGCCGACGGACGTTACCTGATCGCCAGTTGTGAATTCAGCGGCATGGTTGTGAAACTCGATGTCGAAACCCAATCCGTCATCGGCAGCCTGCCCCTGCCCGGCGGCGGCATGCCGCAGGATGTGAAGCTCTCGCCCGATGGAGAGGTATTCTATGTGGCCGACATGCAGGCCAACGGCGTCCATATGATCGACGGGGAGCGCCTGCGCATCCTCGGATTTCTGCCGACTGGCAAAGGCGCGCACGGTCTGTATGCCAGCCGCGATTCCCGAGTGCTGTATGTTTCCAATCGCGAGGAAGGCAGCATCTCAATCATCGACTTCGCTTCGCGAAAGGTCGTTCACAAATGGGAAATCCCGCATGGTACGCCCGACATGGGAGGAGTCTCCGCGGACGGCAAAGTGCTGTGGCTCTCGGGACGCTATAGCCGCGAAGTATACGCCATCGATACTGGCGACGGCCATCTGCATGCCCGCATCCGGGTTGGCAAGGGACCCCACGGCTTGTGCGTGTATCCGCAGCCGGGCCGTTATTCCCTCGGCCACACCGGCGTGTTCCGGTAGATTACACAACAGCTACGCCGCCTCACCCTGGGGACCCAGCTTGCCGTCTTCCGCGGCCTCCAGGTATCGCCGCAAATTCCCCGCGTGCAACAGGTGCGTGACAACCAGGAACAGGCAGACTTTGAACAAAAGAGCCACCAGGTAGCTGTAGACCTGCCACGCGGGCGGCAGCCTGAAGAAGAACACCCAGATCATCTGAATCAGGGCGTACCCGTATAGCGGGGCGAGCATCCATCGCGGAACCTTCATCCAGTGGCTGTCAAACCGTCCGACCAGAAATGCAATGGCCAGCCCGTCGTAGATCCCCATAAACACCAGCCCGAACTCGTTCAGACCCCATAGGTGCAGGTGCCCGGCAACCGCCAGAACCGCCGCGCCCGCGCCGATCCCCCAGATGGTGCCGATGGCTTTCCTAAAAGCGGCATTGCGCTCCGGGTTGCCGGGCACGGATACGCTGGGCTTGTCCAGCACAAAGAAACACCAGAACAGCGGGAACGCCGTCAGGCAATTGAGAATATCCGCCACTACGTCCGGCCGCCCGCCCGGACTCCCGTACACCCAGAGCCAGCAGTAAAGCGCCAGCCAGGCGGCCCATGCCCAGCGCCAGCCCGCGATAAATTGAGCGAGACACTTGCGGGCGATCGGATGATCCCGCTCGGTGATCTCCTGCGGCTTGAAGAATGGAGTGAATTGAATTCCGAGCAGCAGCGCCGCGATGGCGGCGTGAACCAGGTGCAAGATCGACGGAATCGGAGAGCTGCCCGCGTCGGACGCTCCCCCCGGCTGCACTGGTGGGTTCACCAGCGCGGAGCCCATCACCATAATGCCCGCGTAGCACAGCCGCAAGACCAGCGCGGTGGCGACCGTGGAAATCACCGACCGCAGCAGATCGGCCCATAGCGCGGGCGGGTGCCGTTGGGAACCGCCGCGCAGGCGGGCATACGCTACCGGCTCCGGAATGGGTGGCGGAATGGAGGCGTTCCGCAGATCCCAGGCCTGCAGGACCGCGCTGGCCCGCTGGCGCTCGCCGGGGAAGTTGAGAGCGTTGCGCAACGCCTCGGCTTCCATGAGCTGATCGAAAAGATCCTGGTCCGCCGCGGCGGCCGCAAACAGCACACGCTCCTGCGCCGGGCTGATTTTACCGGCGCTATAGTCGAGCAGCAGGGCTTCCGGATCCCACTCGTCAAGTTCGCTCATATCATCCCGCCCGCGTTGCGCAGCAGCGCCTGGAAGCAGCGCCTGGCCATTTCATAGATGTTCCCCGAGATGCCCGTGATGCTGCGGATCTCCGCATAGCTCTTCTGCTCGATGAGCTTGAGCGTCAGCAGCTCGCGGCACCGGGCCGGAAGCCGGAGCAGGGCCAGCAGCAGCCTGTCTGTGTGTTCGCGGGCAGCCATCTGCTCGACCAGTCTTTCGCCGCTGTGCGGGTTAAGCTGCCATAGCTCCGCGGCGTCCGGGATGTGCGGCAGCTTCTCGCGGTCCTTGTGGAATTGGGCGATTTTGTGCCGCGCCACACCGATGGCAATGCGGACCATCTCCGCCAGTTCGCGCTTTTGCGGATACTGTTCCCACAACGCCACTACCGAGCTCTGGGCGATGTCTTCCGCTTGCGAAAAGTCGGCGCGATGCGGCGCCAGCCGTCTGCGGACATAATTCAGAATCCGCTCGCGCACGATGCCAAGATGCTTGTGGTATTGCTCGTCCTCGGCATCGACCGCGCGTACCGGAAGCATGCGCAACATTGTACCTCCGGCTTGCCCAAAAAAATATATCTTTCGTCCGGTGTGAGATTCTGCGCGCGCGGCGCCATACATATGTATGGAGCTGTTTGCGGTGAAGTCCGTCAGCCGGATCATGGCCGAGTCCGAAGGCGGCGCGCATCAACTCAAGCGCACCCTGGGCCCGGTGCAACTGGTGGCTTTGGGGATCGGCGCCATCATCGGCGCCGGCCTGTTCTCGCTGACCGGCGTGGCTGCCGCGCAGAACTCCGGACCAGCGGTAACCCTCTCCATGGCCATCGCGGCGTTCGGCTGCGTGTTTGCCGGCTTGTGCTACAGCGAATTCTCTTGCATGATCCCCGTGGCCGGCAGCGCCTACACCTATGCCTACGCCACGCTGGGCGAATGGATCGCCTGGATCATCGGATGGGATCTGGTGATCGAGTACGCCATCGGCTCCGCCACCGTGTCCATCAGTTGGTCCGGCTACCTGGTTTCGCTTCTCCACGCATTTCATATCAACCTGCCTCCCCAGTGGATTGCCGGCCCCTTCGAAGCCGTGGAGCTGCCGGATGGCGGCATGGCGCAGGGCTACCTCAATGTGCCGGCGGTGATCGTGGTGTTCCTGATCTCCATGCTGCTGATGGTCGGTATCAAGGAATCTGCCCGCACCAACGCAGTGGTCGTGCTGATCAAGCTGGCTGTAGTGCTGGTCTTCATCGGAGTGGGATGGTCGTACATCAACCCGGCCAACTACAAGCCGTTTATTCCGCAAAACACGGGCGAGTTCGGCTCGTTCGGCATCAGCGGGCTGATGATGGGCGCGGGCACCATCTTCTTCGCCTATATCGGTTTCGATGCGGTCTCGACAGCCGCGCAGGAGTGCAAGAACCCCCAGCGGGACATGCCCATCGGCATTATCGGATCGCTGGCCGTGTGTACCGTGCTCTATATACTCTTCGGGATCGTGCTCACCGGATTAGTGCCTTATAAAGAGCTCGGCGTGGCCGCCCCCGTAGCTCTAGCCATCGACA
Source organism: Bryobacteraceae bacterium (assembly GCA_035308525.1). Classification (GTDB taxonomy): domain Bacteria; phylum Acidobacteriota; class Terriglobia; order Bryobacterales; family Bryobacteraceae; genus Bog-159. The sequence continues at coordinate 17,334 of DATGGM010000175.1, read as the reverse complement.
AGACGCCGTACCTTTGGATGAACAGCCTGGTGAAGTTCGGCATCCTTTGCGGCTATACTTCCGTAATCCTGGTGATGCTGCTGGGCCAGTCGCGGGTGTTCTATTCCATGTCGCGCGACGGATTGGTGCCCAAAGTTTTCTCGGAGATCCACCCGAAGTTCCAGACCCCTTGGCGCTCGAATCTGCTGTTCTTCTTTTTCGTGGCGCCGTTCTCGGCACTGCTGCCGCTCAGTATCGTGGGACGCATGACCAGCATCGGCACTCTCTTCGCGTTCGTCATCGTCTGCGCCGGCGTGTGGGTCATGCGTGTGCGGAATCCCGGCCAGGCACGCCCGTTCCGGACGCCCTGGGTGCCCCTGGTGCCCATACTGGGAATGATCGTGAACTTCGCGCTGATGTACTCCCTGGGGCGGTCGAACTGGCTGCGCCTGATCATCTGGCTGGCCATCGGCCAGGTGATTTACTTCGGCTATGGGCGCCGCCACAGCCACCTGCGCCGGGGAGTTACCGCCGCAGCAGACGGTACGCCAGCAGGAACCACGCGGCGATGAACGACAGTCCGCCGATCGGCGTGACGGCGCCCAGCGTCCGGACTCCCGTGATCGCCAGCAGATACAGGCTGCCGCTGAAGATCAGAATGCCGGCCAGCAGCAGCCAGCAAACCCAATTGGCGGCCGATTCGGTGAGCGTTCCGGCGCGCGCGAATAACGGCACGATCAGCATACCGAGCGCGTGCACGAATTGGTAGAAAACGGCGCGCTCATAAATTCCCATGGAGTATGCGTCTAATCGCCCGCGCAGACCGTGCGCACCGAATGCGCCCAGCACCACCGCCAGGCCTGCCAGAAGCGCGCCGATTCCGCTCCAGCTCATGTCCGGCTACTCTCCCAAACGTTCCGGCATATCCGCCAGCACATAGCTCATCACCGCCAGCGCCGCCACGCACTGCTGGAACTCGTGGGGATTCACCTTGTCCACCGTATCGGTGCGCGAGTGGTGCCAGTCGAAGTAGTGTTGGCCGACCGTGAATAGTCCCAGCCCGGGGACGCCATCGCGCATCAGCGGGCCGATGTCCGCGCCTCCGCCGCCTTCGCGAATGGTATCCACGCCAATCGGTTCCAGCAGGCGTCCGATCTCTTTCGCACGGGCCAACGCGGCGCCGCCGGGGCTCACGCCGAAACCTACCGGCTTCTCCGCGCCGCCATCCATCTCGATCGAGGCCACGTAATTGTGGATCTTGTCGCCCACCATGGCGCGGTAGGCGTGGGCGCCGGCTGTTCCGTTCTCTTCATTAGTCCAGAACACCACCCGCAGCGTACGCCGCGGACGCAATCCCAGCTTCTTGATGACGGCCGCGGCTTCGAGCGAGGCCATAATGCCGCTGCCGTCGTCCTGCGCGCCCGCGCCTACGTCCCACGAGTCGATATGACCGCCCATCACCACGATCTCTTCGGGCTTTTCACGGCCGGGGATTTCGCCCATCACGTTGGCTGAATCGGCGTCCGGCAAGGTGCGCGCTTCCATGTACAACCGCACCGTAACATTCTCGCCGGCGTCGGTAAGGCGCTGCATCATCGTGGCGTCTTCCAGCGTGACGGCGGCCGCCGGAATCTTGGGATCGGCTTCCGTGTAGTTCATGGCGCCGGTGTGCGGCGTCTGCATGGCCAGCGACCCGACCGACCGCAACAGCATGGCCACCGCGCCCAACTTGGCGGCGCGCGATGCGCCCGCTCCGCGATACGCCACCGTTTTCCCGTACCCTTCATAAGGCACATTGAACAACACGATCTTGCCGGCTACCTTCTCGCGGCCGAGGGCGTTCAGCGCATCGAAACTCGAAACCGGAACCACCTCCGCGGTGATGCCGTCGGCGGGCGTCGCCACGCTGCCGCCCAGCCCCAGCATGGTGAGCTGGCGACGCACCGGCTTGATCATCTCAGCCTCTTCATGGCCGCGCACCCAGTGCGGAACTTTGACCGCCGGCGTGGAGACGTTCTCCAGACCATCGCGCTTCATCTGCGCGGCGGCCCACTGAATAGCTTCGTTGAGCGATGCCGATCCGCTCAGCCGGTTGCCGATCCGGTCGCAGAGATAGGAGAGTTTGGCATAGCCATCCTGATCGGCCAGCGCCGCCGCGATGATCTGCGAGGAAACGTCTTTATACGTCTCGGAAAGCGGCGCGGCGGCCGCCAGCAGCACCGCCGGCAGCAGCACGAACGAAATGCGCGAGAATCCCATTCAGACAGTCTAACCCTCCAGCACCCGGCGCAGTTCCTCGGGCCGGAAGCAGTGGGCGAAAGCCGTCTCGCGCAGAATTTGGCCCGCGCGCACCAGTTCCGCCAGGGATTGCTCCATGGTTATCATACCCTCGGCGCGGCCGATGGTGAGCTGGCTGCGCAATTGATGATCGTCGCCCTTGCGGATCAGGTTGCGGACCGCGTCGGTAGCCATCATGATCTCGAGCGCCGGATACCGGTGGATGCCGTCCACCGCCGGCACCAGTTGCTGCGCCACCACCGCCGCCAGCGCCAGCGACATCTGTTGCCGCATCTGCCCCTGGTGCGCCGCGGGGAACGAGTCCAGAATGCGCGAGATGGATTGCGCTGCATCGTTGGTGTGCAGAGTGGAAAACACCAGGTGCCCGGTTTCGGCGGCGGTCAGCACGGTGGCCATGGTTTCCGGATCGCGCATCTCGCCCACCAGGATCACGTCCGGCGTCTGGCGCAGAATGCTGCGCAGCGAGTTCACGAAGTCGGGAGTATCGTGCCCCACTTCGATCTGCTCCACGATGGAGCTGCGATTCACGTGCTGGTATTCGATGGGGTCTTCGATGGTGACGATGTGCGTGCGGCGGCGCGTGTTGATCAGATCGATCAGGGCCGCCAGCGTGGAGCTTTTGCCGCAGCCGGTGGCGCCCGTGACCAGCACCAGGCCCTGGCGGCGCTCGGCGATACGCGCCAGTACGCCCGGCAGATGCAGCGATTCGAGCGTGGGAATGCGCGCCGGCAGCAGCCGGATACTGGCCGCCAGAGTGCCGCGTTGATGATGGATGTTTGCCCGAAAGCGGCCAACCGGATCGCGCACGAAGCAGAAGTCCACGGACTTCTTCTTCTGCAGCTCTTCGTACTGGCGGGAATCCAGCAGCGGCAGGACGAAGTTGCGGACATCCTCGGGCGAGAGCGGCGGTCCGGCGGCGGGCGCCAGCGCACCGTTCACGCGTAGGGCCACCGGAGTTCCCGCGATCAGCAGCAGGTCGCTGGCGTTCTGGCGCCCTGCGAAGGCCAGCAATTGATCGAGCGAGCCGTCGTTTTGCGGAGGCCGCGTGAGCGGTGCTTTCTCGATGGGCCGGGAACCCGGCGCAGCCCGGTTCAGCTCTTCAACTATGCGGCTCAACTCGTGGTCGTACGCTGCCACGGTTCAGACCTTGGTTTCAGCTCCGGTGGCGGGCGGAGGAGTTGCGGGTTCATCGGCCGGCTGCACGCGCTCGACCACGATCGTGAAATGCGCCAGGTGCGCGGCGATGGCGCCCACCGCGGCAAGCACCGGCGCGGCTATCGCGCCGATGGCAGCCACCGTCAGGGGGATTTCCATGAACGTGTGGCCGTGGTCGTCGCGGATGATAATCCGCCGGACGTTGCCTGCATGGATCATCTCCCGGACTTTATCCACCAGTTCCTTGCCGAGGACTTTGACCTCTTCGATCGAGACGCGAAAGGTTTCCATAGGGATACCTATCAGTGTAGCTCCGCCTGGCCCCCGGACGGTCCTACTTCACCGCGAAATACACCAGCGCCACAATGAGCACCGTAAATACCAGCCCGATTACGACCAGCTTCATCAGTTCCTTCGGCAGTGAATTGGCGGCGTTGGGGTCCGGCAGGTTCAGCCGGGCGAGTTCCGCCACGGGCAGTTCCGGCTCTTCGCGCACGGAATCGGACGCCAGATCAAAAGCCTCCAAAGACGCGCCATCCGGGTCGCCGTAACAGTGTATGCGGCGCTCCACCAGCTTGCGCCAGCGCTCACTGTCGATCCGTATGCACTTGGCCAGCAGCGGCGGCAGCGCCGCCTGAATCTCCGCGGACGTGGTGGGCTGCAGCGGCTCCACCACCCAAAAGCCCAGGCTGTCCGCCAGCCGGCAGCCCAGATGCACCAGGGTGAGCAGATCCACCTCCGAGCCGGCCTGGGGATCGTGATGCCGTGCGGCGATGATCTGGAAATCCTGCGGCAGGTTCCATTGCTCGGCCAGCGCGCGGCCGGCCTCGCAGTGATCCATGCCCAGCGCCTCGCGCTCGCAATCCAGCAGTTCCAGGACATTTCGGCCGCCGTTCCGGAGCAGCGCGGCGTACTCCGCGGGATAGGCCAACAGCAAACCCAGCCGGCCCACGTCGTGCAGCAAACCGGCGGTGTAGGCGCGATCTTGGAAGGCGGAGCAGCCGTGCGCCAGTTCCTCGGTGAGCAGGGCGCAGGCCAGCATGTGGCGCCAGCAGCGCGACAGTTCCTCGATCCGCAGCGCCGCCTTCATATGATTGGCGGTGGCCACCGTCATCGTCAGCGCGCGGATGCGCCGCAGCCCCAGCACCACCAGCGCCGATTGCAAGGAGTCGATCTGCGCCCGGAAGCCGAACAGCGGAGAGTTGGCCACGCGCAGGATCTGGGCGGAGAACGCCGGATCTGAGGAAATGAGCGCTACCAGTTCTCGTATCTCGACATCGTCCCGTGCGAGCAAATCCAGCAATCGCAACACGATTGGCGGAAATGCCGGGATTCTGGCCAGCAGCCCCTTCCGGTCTCGTTGCTGTAGCTCACCGGAAACGTGGCCCACGATTCATTGATCGGCGCGGCGGCCAAAATGATTAGATGGCGGGGCACAATAGGATGTAAGCCCCCAAAAGAACTATGATCCGCTTCGATGAATCCGTGTGCCGCGATCTCAGCCAGGCCCTGCGCCGCGAATGGCTGGAAACCAATGGCCTCGGTGGCTATGCATCCTCCACCATCAACGGCCTCAACACCCGCCGCTATCATGGTCTGCTGGTCGCCGCCACGCGCCCTCCTCTGGGCCGCATGGTGCTGCTCTCCAAGCTCGAAGAAACCCTGGTAGTGGACGGTCGCCGCTTCGAGCTCTCGGCCAATCGCTATCCCGGCGTGTTTCATCCCCAGGGCTACCTGTACCTGAAAGAGTTCCGCCAGGACCCTTTCCCGGTCTTTGTTTACGGCGTCGAAGGCCTCGAAATTGAAAAATCGGTATTCATGAAGCAAGGTGAAAACACTACCGTCGTGCGTTATGAGCTGCGCGCGCCGCGCGCCGCCTGCACCCTCGAATTGCGTCCGCTGATCGCATTCCGCGACTATCACTCCACCGCGCATGAAAACGATGCGTTGGACCCACGCTTCGAGATTGACGCCAACCGGGTGAAGCTGGCCCCCTATGCCGGCTTGCCGCCGCTCTATCTCGTCCACACCGGAGCCGGCATTCAACCGGCTGGATACTGGTATCGCAATTTCGAATACGATGCCGAGCGCGAGCGCGGCCTGGATTTCCACGAAGATCTGTTCAACCCCCTCGTTCTGGTGTTCGACCTGAGCCGCGATCGGCGCGCCATAGTTACCGCATCGACTGTCGTGCCAGGCATGCAACCGGGCGCCCTTCCGCCGCCGTCCCCCAGCCCCACCTCACTACTGACCCGCGCCGCCGGCCAGTTCATTGTCCGCCGCGGCGACCATTATTCGGTCATCGCCGGCTATCACTGGTTCGGCGATTGGGGGCGCGACACGATGATCGCCTTGCCGGGTCTCACACTGGCTACCGGCCGCTATGACGTGGCCAGGAGCATTCTGCTCGAATGGGCTACGCATGTGGATCAGGGCATGTTGCCCAATCGCTTTCCGGACGCGGGCGAGGCGCCTGAATACAACACCGTGGACGCCACGCTGTGGTTCGTTGAAGCCGTCCGGGCGTTCCTGGCGGCCACCGGCGACTACGGTTTCGTCCGCGCCAATCTCTCCCCCGTCCTGGAAGACATCATCGCGTGGCACGCGCGCGGCACCCGCTACGGCATCCACCTGGATACGGACGGCTTGCTGCAAGCCGGCGGGCCGGGCACCCAGTTGACTTGGATGGATGCCAGGATCGGCGGCCGCGCGGTCACGCCGCGTCATGGCAAGCCCGTCGAAATCCAGGCGCTTTGGTATAACGCTCTCTGCGTGATCGAGGATCTCACCGGCAACCATCACTATCGCGAGTTGGCCGATCGCGCGCGCGCCAGCTTTTTGCCCGCGTTTTGGAACGAGGCGGCCGGCTGCCTGTACGATGCCGTGGACGGCGACACCCGCGATGGCTCCATCCGGCCGAACCAGATCTTCGCCGTGAGCCTGTTTCACAAAATGCCGCCGTTGGATAAAGCCAAGGCCGTGGTGGACGCCGTTGCGCGGCATCTGCTGACGCCGTACGGATTACGCACGCTTTCGCCGGACGATCCCAACTATCGCGGCCGCTACGAAGGGGACCCAGCCAGCCGCGATGGCGCCTACCACCAGGGCACCGTATGGCCATGGCTGCTGGGGCCGTTCATGGCGGCTTATGGTTACGTGCACGGCAGCCACCCCCTGCATGCACTCGACGCTCTCCGGCAGTATATGGAACAGGAAGGAGTTGGCCAATTACCCGAAGTGTTCGATGGCGACCCGCCGCACCGCCCTGGCGGCTGCATCGCGCAAGCCTGGAGCGTCGCCGCGCTTTGCGGCATCCAACTTTAAGGGTGGCGTTCCTGGAATAAATCCAGCCCGAACCGTCTTTTATAATCAAGGCATATGAAGTACTCAGATGTTACTCCCAAGTCCGTCTATTTGAACCGTCGCCGCTTTCTGGCCGCTCTGCCGTTTGCCGGCGCGGCACTCACCACCCCCCAGGCGCGCGCCGCCGCGGCCAAACTCCAGGCCGTCAAAGGTCCGTTCAGCACGGATGAAAAGCCCACTCCCTTCATCGACGTCACTACCTACAACAATTTCTACGAATTCGGCACCGGCAAGGACCAGCCATCGTTAAACGCCGGCCGCCTGAAGACCTCGCCCTGGAGCGTCGTGGTGGAAGGCGCAGTCTCCAAACCCCAGACCCTCGACCTGGACGCCATCATGAAAATGGCGCCGCTGGAAGAGCGCATCTACCGCCACCGCTGCGTGGAGGCCTGGTCCATCGTGGTCCCCTGGATCGGATTTCCATTGAACGTCCTCATCAAGGCCGTCGAGCCTACCGCCAAAGCGAAATTCGTGGCCTTCCAGAGTCTGTACGACACCAAGTACATGCTGTCCGCGCGTTTCGCCGGCATCGAGTTCCCCTACGTGGAAGGCCTGCGTATGGATGAAGCCATGCACCCCCTCGCGCTGCTGTGTTTCGGCATGTACGGCCAGGTCTTGCCCAATCAGGACGGCGCGCCCATCCGCCTCGTCCTGCCCTGGAAGTACGGATTCAAGAGCATCAAGTCCATCGTCAAGATCAAGTTCGTGGAGAAGGAGCCGCCCACCACCTGGAACCTGTCGAATTCCCGCGAATATGGTTTTTATTCCAACGTGAACCCCGCCGTCGATCATCCGCGTTGGAGCCAGGCAGCCGAGCGCCGCCTCGGCGAATTCAGCAAGCGCAAGACGCTGCCCTTCAACGGCTACGCCGATCAGGTTGCCAGCCTCTACACCGGCATGGATCTGCGCAAGTATTACTGAGCCGGCATGAAGTGGATCAAGCCCCCGGTCTTCCTGCTCTGCCTGGTCCCCGTCGCATTATTGGCCTGGAAAGCGTACCACCGGAACCTGGGCGCTAACCCCATCGAATACATCACCCACGCGACCGGCGACTGGACCATCCGCTTCCTCTGCATCACGCTGGCGGTCTCCCCTTTGCGCCGCCTGCTGCATCGACCCGAGCTCATCCGGTTTCGCCGCATGTTCGGCCTGTTCGCGTTCTTCTACGCCTGCCTGCACTTCATGACTTATCTGTGGCTGGATAAGTTCTTCGATTTCGGCGCGATCGTCAAAGACGTATATAAGCGGCCCTTCATCACCGCCGGCTTTACCGCCTTTGTGGCCATGGTGCCGCTGGCGGTGACCTCCACCGCGGGATGGATTCGCCGCCTCGGCGGCAGCCGCTGGAACCTGCTTCACCGGTTGATCTATCTCAGCGCCGTGGCGGGCGTGGTGCACTACTACTGGCTGGTGAAGTCCGATATCCGGCTGCCGGTGCTTTACGGAACGATCGTCCTGCTTCTATTCGCCGAGCGTGTCGGCCGCTTGTTCGCCAAACCCGCCAACGTCCTACTTGTCCGTCAGCGCGGCGACACCCGGTAACTCAATTCCGGCCAGAAATTCCAGCGAGGCCCCTCCGCCCGTCGAGATATGCGAAATCTGGTCGGCCACGCCCGCCGACTTGATGGCCTTCTCCGAGTCGCCGCCGCCCACCACCGATGTGGCGCCCGATACCGCTACCGCCTTCGCCAGCGCTACGGTCCCGCGATCGAACGGCTTCTTCTCGAAAATGCCCATCGGACCATTCCATATCACGGTCTTGGCAGTGCGGATGACGTGCGAATAATGGTCGATCGTCAGCGGTCCGATGTCCACCCCGATCTTGCCGTCGGGAATTGTATCCACCACCGTGCTCTCGGCATTCTCCTTGATCTCGGATACCACTACGTGGTCCACCGGCAGAACCAGCTTGTCCTTCAATTGCACCAGCAGGTCGCGGGCCAGGTCCAGCTTATCGTTTTCCACCAGCGACTTGCCCACCGGCTCGCCCTGCGACTTCAGGAAGGTGTAGGCCATGGCGCCGCCAATCAGCAGCTTATCCACCACCTTGCCGAGATTCGCAATCACTTCGATCTTGTCGGAAACTTTGGCGCCGCCCAGGATGGCCACGCACGGGCGCGGCGGATTCCGCGTCGCCATGGTCAGATACTTCAACTCCTGCTCCATCAGCAGACCGGCGGCAGCCTGCGGCACGTAGGCGATCATACCAACGGTAGAGGCGTGCGCGCGATGCGCGGAGCCAAACGCGTCGTTCACGTAGACATCGCACAAGGCCGCCAGCTTCCTTGAAAATTCCGGATCGTTCTTCTCTTCTTCGGCGTGGTAGCGCAGATTCTCCAGCAACAGGACCTCGCCCGGCGCCGGCTTCATCGCCTCCACCTCGGGACCGATACAATCCGGCGCCATCTTCACGGGCCGGCCAAGCAGTTCTTCCAGGCGCTTGGCCACCGGCTTCAGGCTCATTTCCGGATTGGGCTTGCCCTTCGGGCGCCCCAGGTGCGAGGCCAGGATAACACCGGCTCCCTGTTCCAGCACGTATTGGATCGTGGGCAGCGACGCCTTGATGCGCTTGTCGCTGGTGATCTCCAGGCCGCCGGCGGCCAGCGGGACATTGAAATCCACTCGAATGAAGACGCGCTTGCCCTTCAGGGCAAGATCGCGAACGGATAGTTTAGGCATAAGAAGCTCTCAAAAGGGGTTTACATTTGAGGTTAACAGAAATCATTTTGGCCGCGCGCGGGCGCAGTGGATAGAATTATCTCGTGGCCCGGAAGGTTTCCCCTCTCGAAGCGCAACTCGACCGTCTCGCTGAACTGCGGCGCCAGCCGTCCTCGCCCGAGGGCCGCGCGGAACTCGCCCGGTATCTGGGCGGCAAATCGAATCTGCCGGCGGCCAAAGCCGCGCGCATTGCCGGAGAATGGCAGGCTGCGGAACTGGCGCCGGACCTCGCCGCGGCATTCGAGCGATTCATGCTCAAGCCGGAGACCACCGACAAGGGCTGCGAGGCCAAAATCGCGATTCTGAAAACGCTGTGCAACATGGAGCATTCCGCGCCGTCCGTTTTTCTGCGCGGTCTGAAGCACGTCCAGATGGAGCCCTCTTTCGGCGGCCCTGTGGATACGGCGGCCCCCGTGCGCGCGCTGAGCGCCATGGGTCTGGCCCAGACCAACTATCCCGATGCACTCGAGGAGATCCTGCCGCTGCTCCTCGACCGCCAGCGCGACGCCCGCATCGGCGCGGTGCGCGCCATCGCCGCCTCGGGCCTGGCCGGCGACACGCTCCTGCTGCGCCTGAAAGCCCTCAGCGGCGACGAGCCTGAGGTGCTGGGAGAGTGCTTCGCCGCACTGTTGCGCGCGGCGCCCGCGAAATCGATCGAATTTGTGGCGCGGTTTCTCGATAATCACGGCGAAGCCATCGCCGAAGCCGCCGCCCTGGCCCTGGGCGACTCGCGCGTCGAGGGCGCTTTCCCGGTGTTGCGGGCGGCCTTCGCGCGCGCCCGCAGCCGCGCCCTGGGCCGCACACTGCTATTGGCGATCGCGCTGCTGCGAAGGGAAGACGCCATCGATTATCTGTTGGATTTGGTGCGGAATGGCGAGGAACTGAATTCGACCGATGCGGCGGCCGCGCTGGCCGTGTACGAGCAGGATCCCAATCTTCACGAGCGGCTAGCCCGGGCTCGGGCCGGCCGCCAGCCGCCTCCTTTTCAGCGGTAGCATGGGGGTAGAGGAACTGAATGTTCACCTGGATCTGCCCGACGTGCGGGCGAGAAGTGCCCCCAGCCTACGACGCTTGCCCCGACTGTGCGGCTAGAGCCAAATCCGGCGATGCGGCGGCCACTGCCGCGGTGCAGGCTCCTCCCGGTTCGGCCCCGGCGGCATACGCGCCGCCACCGGCCGCTCCGCCGGTAATGGCCGCGAGCGTTCCCCAGTACGCCGTTCCACCTCCGCACGGCGGGCTGCCTACCTGGCTGCTGACTATCCTATTCGCCTTCGCCTTCGTGGGTCTGGGCGGAGGCGTCTATGCCTTGGTGCAGTATTTCCGCGGTGGCAGCCAGGCGGCCGCCTCCGGCCCGTCCGCGCCGATACCCAGCCGGGCCTCGGGGGTCCCCAACTCGCTTCAGAAATATGTCGAGGTGTCCGGCCTTCGCTTCGTCGCTGATCCCAAGAACGAAAAGGCGATCGAAGCCCGCTTTTTGGTCATCAATCACTCCGGCGCGGACATTGCCGGACTGGCCGGCACCGTGAATATCTGGGGACGCACGGCCAAGTCCGAAGAGGAAGCGGCGGGCACCTTCAGCTTCAAGATGCCGTCACTGGGCCCTTACGAGTCCAAGGAAGCTACCGCGCCAGTGACCACCAAGCTGAAAGCCTACGAACTGCCGGACTGGCAGAACCTGTCCACCGAAGTGCAGATCACTTCGCCATAGCCGCGCCGGTCAGATGGGCCGGCGGCCTGCTCGTCCACGAAGAAGAAGCGGAGATACGCGGACGGAGATGGAACAATCCAGGCGATAGACCTTCATGCTTGGTACGGATGCTCTCGGAACAGCATGCTATGCTACCAGCTTAGCCCAGCCTGTGACACCCAGAGTGAAACGTCCCAAGACCGCAGGCGAGCGCCGCGCGCGCGTCGATCAGATCCTGCGCGGCCTCGACCAGATGTATCCCAACGTCACCTGCGCCCTGCATCATCGCAATCCGTGGGAACTGCTGGTGGCCACCATCCTGTCGGCGCAATGCACCGACAAGCGCGTCAACGAGGTTACGCCCGGCTTGTTCGCCACGTATCCCACTCCGCGCGATTTCGCGGCGGTGCGGCCGGAGGTGCTGGCGCGGGATATTCGCAGCACGGGCTTCTTCAATAACAAAGCCAGGTCCATCGTAGGCGCGGCCCAGAAGATCGTCCGCGAATTCGGCGGCAACGTCCCCAGGACCATGGACGAGATGCTCACCATTCCGGGCGCCGCGCGCAAGACCGCCAACGTGGTGCTGGGCACCGCCTACGGGATCGCGGTTGGCGTGGTGGTGGATACCCATGTGCAACGCGTCTCCCGGCGCCTGGATTTGACCAAACAAACCGATCCCGTCAAGATCGAGCGGGACCTGATCAGGATCATCCCGCCGGACCGCTGGATCCTCTTCTCCCACCAGATCATTCATCATGGCCGCGCGCTGTGCCAGGCGCGCAGGCCGCGCTGCGCCGAATGCCTGCTCGATCCGCTCTGTTACGCCAAAGATAAGGCTACAAATTAACATTTACTAACTTTTTACAAACCTCGTTTACACCTGCTGCCGCCCCGGTACGTAGATATAGGTGGAGGGTAGAGGAAATGAGTTACACAATCCTTCGCAAGCTTGCGCTGGCTGCCGCCGTGCTGGGCCTGGGGATAGCCGGCGCCGCCACCAAAGGGCCTGTCAGCGCTTCGGACGCCGAAATTGCGAAAAAGCTGACCCACGAGATCCGCATGTATCCCCGCTACGGCATCTTCGATGACATCAGGTTTTCCGTGGATGAAGGCCGAGTCGAACTGCTCGGCGATGTGAGCGAGCCTTACAAGAAGGCCGACCTGGGCCGCATCGCCCAGCATGTGCCGGGTGTCACCAGCTTGAGCAACGAGCTCAAGGTTCTGCCGTTGTCTCCCATGGACAACCGTCTGCGTTTGCAGGTGGCGCGCGCCATCTATCGCGATCCAGTCCTGTCACTCTATGGACTGCAGCCCGTACCGCCGATCCACATCATCGTGGACAACGGCCATGTGACTCTGGAAGGCGTAGTCCGCACCGACATGGAGAAGAATGTGGCGGGCCTGCGCGCTGCCGGCGCCGGCTTGAGTTTCGGTCCGGTAGTGAATAACCTGCAGGTCGAGAACCCCAGCCACAAAAGCTGACCGGTGACTTAGGACAGGCCCCGCGGCCTGTCCTACCCTCGCATCAGAAGCTGGCCCACGATGTCCTCACAGTGCGCGATATACCGCCGCACGAGTTCCCCTAACGGGATCGGTTCCGCGATGTCGATGCGGCACGGCGTCATCATCTTCTCCGCTGGAATATTGTCGATCACGTGCGCCAGCAGTCCATTCAGAGAGACGCACAATTGCACCAGCTCCGCCCACGGCAAATCGATATATCCCTGCGCGGCCAACCAACTGTCGCCGGGATAGCCGGCGGCGGTGAGTTTACCCTCGGTCAGCGCCCGGGCGAACCATTGCTGATGGGCGGCCGCCCAGTCGACCAGGTGCCCCAGCGCCTGCTTGCGCGTCAACGGAGAACGTTTCAGGGGTTGGCTTTCGAGCAGGCGGCTTAGCGATAACATCTGCAAGCCGGTCAGCACTCGCGCCATCGGCCCCTTTGCCGGTTCGGGCGCCGGACGCGGAGTGGGCTGGGTAAAGTCCGGAGGAGCTTCGCGGAGCTTGTCATATTCCACGCCAAGCTCGCGCAGCAGCGCAGCGCCTGTCGAGTTAGATAAGCGCAGAAGCCCCAAAGCCAGGTGCCAGCCATCGATGACCGGGTGCTTCAGTTTGGTGCTTTCCTCCGCGGCGTAGACCAATGCCCTCTTCGAGTCCTGACCGAGAGGCAGATCCACCGAGGTGCTCCGCACTATGGGTTTAGGCGTGCGCTCCTCAATGCGCCTGCGAACATGCTGGCCGGCCCCGGGCGGTAACTTGTAGCTGAGAACCCGATCCTCGTGTAAGAGGCCCAGCAGCAGATGTTCGGTCTCAATGTAGTACGAACCGAACTGGGAGGCCTCGTAGCGTGCAAAGAAAATGGTGCGGCGCGCGGTTTCCGTATAGCGCTCAAACATGCGGCGGACCTCTCCCATTATGTCCCGGCGCGTAGGGGACTGGTATAGTCTGAAGTCTGAGCATGCGACTCTTCCTGGGGGTGGATGGTGGGCAAACCGACACCACGGCGCTGATCGGCGCCGAAGATGGACAGGTGCTGGGATCGGGCTGCGGCGGCCCTTGCAATCATGCCGGCGCGGCCGAGGGCCGCCAAAAGCTGGTAAGCGCCGTGGGCGATTCGGTCGCGGCAGCCTGCGCGCAGGCCGGCTTGGATCCGGCCAACATCCGATTCGCAGCCGCGTGCTTCGGCATGAGCGGCGGTCCGGCCGATAAGGAGGCTATCCTGCGGCAGATCCTGCAGGCGGATGCGGTGGTGGTCACCGACGACGCGGTGATCGCGCTGGCCGGCGCCACCGTTGGCGAACCTGGAATCGTCACCATCGGCGGAACCGGCTCTATCGCCTTTGGCCGCAACCACGAAGGACGCACCGCCCGGATCGGAGGCTGGGGCTACATTTACGGCGATGAGGGCAGTGGGTTCGATATCGCCCGGCAAGCCCTGCGTGCCGCGTTGCGCGCCGAGGAAGGCTGGGGACCGCCCACCGCGCTCGCGCGAGTGCTCCGCGAAGCCACCGGAGGAGCGAACGTCAACGACATCCTGCATCGTTTCTATACGCCCGACTGGCCGCGGTCGCGCGTGGCGGCTCTGGCGCCATTGGTCGACGAAGCCGCCATGGCCGGCGACCCCGTCGCGCGCGACATCCTGCACAACGCCGCGCAACAGCTAGCCATCCTCACCGCATCCGTGCGCGCGCAGCTTTTCCAGCCGGGCCAGCCCACCCGCGTGGCCTGGACCGGCGGCGTGTTCCACAGCCGAATCTTGTTGGAACGCTATTGTTATCTGGTCGAGCTGGAAGGCGGCAACCGCCCCGGTCCCCCAGCCTGTAATCCGGCAACGGGCGCGCTGATCGAAGCCTGGCGGGCGGCAGGGCTGCATCCGCGGTTGAGCCGCGTCCCGGAGTAGAATAGGCTGGTGCATCGAAGTTGGAACTTGCTGCTCTGGATCGGATTCGCGGTCACCGTGGCGGCAGTGTTCAGCTACGTACCGGTCTTCGTCCCCTACCCCATCACACGCGATATCCCCTGGGCAAACCTGCTCCTGTTCCTGCTCGGCGGCTGGATGCTGGCATTGGGGTTGCGGCGCGCGTTCGGCCAGCCGGAGTGGTATCGCGGCAAGATCAGCGGCGCCGTGATGGGCGTCCTGGCGCTGGCGCTGTTTGGATTATTTTGCTGGGGCCTCTTCGTCTTCGCGCGGCACATTCCGGCGGCGGACAGCGCACCCAAAATCGGCCAACAGGCGCCCGATTTCACCCTGACGGATGCCAAGGGAGAGCCGGTGTCGCTGGCAGATTTGCGAAAGTCCGGCAATGCGGTGCTGTTGATCTTTTATCGCGGCTATTGGTGACCGTTCTGCAACTCCGAGTTGCGGAGCTTTCAGTCGAATTTGGGAGAGTTCAGGAAACGCGGCGTCCGCATTGCCGCCATCAGCGTGGATTCCAACTTCGAATCCAGCAAGCTCTGCCTGGAACAGGGTTATACTTTCGACTTCCTGTCGGACCCCCAGGGTGAGGTGATTCGCAGCTACGGCGTTTTGCATCCCGCAGGCGGCGAAAAGAGCCGGGACATCGCGCGGCCCGCCGAGTTCCTGGTGGATAGCAGGGGCGTCATTCGCTGGGTCAACCTCACCGATAACATCCGCGTGCGGGCGCGCCCGCAGGCCGTGCTGCAACAGTTCGACCGTTTGATAGGCGGGCCCGCCGTTACCGTGCTTCGGGGGGCGCCTGGAAGCCAACTGTAGCCTTGCCGTCCTCCACCAATTGATATCCCCCGGTCTTCCAGTCCCCCACGTTTCGGGCCAGCTTGACGGTGCGCAGTGCATCATTGCCCGCCAGCACCAGCACCATGCGGGTCTGGTCCAGCGGATTCTTGCCCGCCCACAAGAGCGCGTCGCGTTCGGATGCGCGCGTGGCGCCGCCGATCCGGAACGCATTGCCGGAATAGTCCAGGCCCAGCCGTTCGCTCCAGCCCGCTAGTGCCGAGTTCGCCTCCGGGCGGCCGACGAAGATCACATCGTGCGTTCGCAGCTCGTCCTCGGTTACTTCGAAATCCTTGCGGATGGGCACCGCGCTTTCGTACCAGTCCAGAAACTGCTTCTGTAGCTGTTCGGCGGCGTAGCGGTTGGCGCCGGCCTCGCGCACGGTGCCATAAACCAGCATCGCCGAACGCAGCCTGTTGCCGATATCGGTCGTCAGATAAGCGGTGCCTTCGCCGGCTTCCACCGCGAATGGAACGCCTGCCTGGTCGAGGAACGATTGCGCGGTCACCGTCTTGGTGGTATTGGCGGCGAAATAGTCGCGCATCAGTTTCAGGAACGCGTCGTCTCCCAGACGCCTCCGTAGCGCATCCAGGTATAAGACCCCTTTGGCCTGCTCCAGCGACACCCGCTCTTCCGCCCTGGCGGCCATTTCGAGGCGGCGATAGGTGGCCCGCGCGGCGTTCACCCGATCGTCCAGATGCTCCGATTTCAGGTCGCGATAATACTCGGCGGAGCCGGCCACGAACCAGATATCCGCGTCGCCGGCCGGCAGAATCCAGCCCTTCCACAGGCGATCCGCTTCAAAGGCTTTGCCGTGCGCGGGGCTGTCCGCATCTTTCTCCACCGCCGGTTTGGCGGTTCGGTTCGTTTCGTTTTTCTGAATGGCCGCGCGCAGGGCTTCGGAGGGCTCCCCGCGGAACAACTGGTAGCCGGATGGATACAAGCCGTCATTCTTCGGGTAGCCCCGGCGCTCCCATTCCGAGGGCACCCATTCGCGCTGGTTAGGCTTGCCGATGGCCGCCCAGACCATAAGGTTCGACGCCATATCCGCGGTTGCAATCTTGGCATCCATGGTGGAAGCGCTCACCAGCGGCGCGGTCCGGAAGGCCAGAAACCCGAATTGCTCGTCGATCTGGCCGCGATACTTGCGATACAGGTCCTGCCACGCGAAATCGCGATTGTATGGGACATACGGAACGAACGCGGGTGCGCCCAGCGGGTCGGGGACGTACTCCAGCCGCACGTCCAGATCCTTGGCGTTGTTATCGCCCCAGTAAAAACCGTCCGTGCCGCCGAACCACTCGCCCTTGCTGCTGCGCCATAGTTTCGTGCGCCCGGTGCCCAGTTCGTACATGGCAATCTCGTTGTTCTTGCCGTCGCCGATCAGCCATTCATTGGTGTAAAGGCCGTTATTGTGACTCCCCAGGCGCTCCACCACTTCATCCACGTTCCCGCCATATTGAATCGCCTCGCGCGCGCGGAAAGCCACCGGCGTGCCCTGGATGTTGAACGGCGACTGGCGGATGGTAGTCTCGGTGAGCACCATGCCCGCATCGTTCTGATACCAGTCCGTGCCGCTCTCGATGCCTCCCGGATAGCTTTGCATCAGCATGCGGTGGCCCTTGGCCGGCTGCACGTCCAGCATCACGTTGGTTTGCTCGGCCAGCGCCAACGGCCACCAGGTTACGTGGCCGATCACCATCTTGCCGTCGCGCGTGGCCGGACCGGTGGCCGCGAACGCGCTGCAGTGATCCGGCGCGGAATCGCGCTTGCGATCGAAATAAGACGGCGCTGCATTGTCCATGCCTTCCAGGCCGGTGGGCGTCAGGGGCACCGCGTAAGCCAGTTCGCCCAATTCGACGGTGGTGTTGGCGACGGCGAT
>DATGGM010000174.1:0-4196 GCA_035308525.1 Bryobacteraceae bacterium | reverse complement strand
ATGGGCCGCATGCCGAGCCGTTCAGCGGCGGCGCGCTCCACGATCAGCAGAGCGGCGGCGCCGTCGCTGATCTGGGAAGAGTTGGCGGCGGTAATCACGCCATCCGGTTTGAACGCGGGCTTCAATGACGCCATCTTTTCGAGACTGGTGTCGGCGCGGATGCCTTCGTCGCGAGTCATCCGCGCGGCGCCGTTGGGGGTCTCCACGGGCACAGGCGCGATCTCATTACAGAAGCGGCCTTCGTTGGTGGCGCGGGCCGCACGTTGGTGGCTCTCCTGGCTGTAGGCGTCCAACTCGGCGCGGCTGATCCGCCACCGCTCGGCGATCATCTCGGCGCCGATGCCCTGGTGGAAAGGCGCGTTGTTATAGCGGCGCATCACCCGCGGACCAAACGGCTTGCCCGGACCGGCGCCATTCGAGCCCATGGGCACCCGGGTCATGGATTCCACGCCGCAGGCGATGGCAATCTCGTAGCTGCCCGCGATCACGCCCTGGGCCGCGAAGTGGGCGGCCTGCTGGCTGGACCCGCACTGGCGGTCGACTGTAGTGCCTGTCACGGATTCGGGGAAGCCGGCGGCCAGCACGGCGTTGCGCGCTACATTGAAAGCCTGCTCGCCGGCCTGCCCCACGCATCCCGCGACGACATCGTCAATCAACGCCGGATCGAGCCGGTTTCGTTGCACCAGCACGTTGAGGGTGTGGCCGAGCAGATCGACGGGATGCCAGTCTTTTAGGCCGCCGTCCCGTTTCCCTATAGGCGTCCGGACGGCATCGACAATCACAGCTTCGCGCATGCTGAGGATGATACTCCGCGCGGCTGCCGGGCGTCAAACCGGGTCAATACTCGCGCGTGGTCGAGATACCCGGCCGGGGCACGGGATACTTGCCGCCTGCATCGGCCACCAGCGGGGCGGGTCCGTCCAGGGTCAGTTTATCCACCGCCGGAGCGAACTCGTGCTCGCAATTGAGCATCTGGTCGAAGGTGACGATCTGGCCGGTGTGAGCGGCCATACGACCCATGGAGGCTACCAGGCTGGCTTCGGCGCCGCGCTTCACTTCGTTGTACGGCTTGTCCTGGCGGATGGCATCCGTCAGATCGTCCCACTCCCACTGATAGGGACTTTTTTCAGGCTGCGGAAACGCCCATACCAGGTTCGGGTCGTTGGCCGCCAGTGCTTGCGCGCCCTTCCACCTGGGGATCGCCTGGCCTTTGTAGATGCGCGTGCGGCCGGGCGTGTGCGCCGAGGTGGAGATGACGGCCGATGCTTTGGAGCCGTGCGCGTAGCTGGCGAACTCATCGTGGCAGCCTTCCATGCAGCGGCCGTCGTAAAAAAGCTTGGTGCCGTCGGCGTAGGTGTATTCGACGGCGTAGGTATCGAAGTTCTGATCCACGTTGTCGCCGCGATAGTGGCGGCCGCCGAGCGCCTGGGCTTCCACCGGCCAGCCGCCTTTCATCCAGGAGCACTCGTCGATCTGATGGATGAAATAGTCGCTGAAAACGCCGCCGCTGGCCCACAGGAACGAGTGGAATCTCTGGATCTGGTAGAGCAGCTCGGTCATGCCGTCCGGCTTGGGTCCGACGAAACCGCCGTTACCGCCCATACGATAGCCGCGCATGGCTACGATGTCGCCGATCTGGCCGTCGCGAATGCGGTCGAGCAGGGCCTGGCGGGCGCGGCAGTGCCGGATCATCAATCCGACGCCGACCTTGAGGTTCTTCTGCGTGGCGCGATCGGCAAGCTGGAGCATGCGGCGAGTGGTGGGTCCATCGACGGTGACCGGCTTTTCCATGAAGACGTGCAGGCCCTTGTCGATAGCCATGCCGAAGTGCACCCAGCGGAAGGCGGGCGGCGTGGCGAGGATGGCTACGTCGCCAGGCTTGAGATAGTCCAGCGCCTTGCGGTAGCCATCGAAGCCGATGAAGCGGCGGTCCTCGGGCACGTCCACCTGCGCGGCGTATTTGGTCTTCAGCTTGTCGTAGCTGGTGTGCAGCTTTGCGGGGAACACGTCCACCATGGCCACCAGCTTATAGGTGCCTTTCTCGACCGAGAGCGCGTTTTCGGCGGCTCCGGTGCCTCGCCCGCCGCAACCGATCAGCGCCAGTTGGACGGTATTGTTTTCCGCGGCGTGCACGGCGGGCAGCGCCACGCCGGCCAGCACCGAAACGCCGGCGATGAAGCGCCGCCGGGATGTGAGACTATCAGTTTCTTCGGGCATGACTGAGGATTACTCTATCGCATGGCGGAGATGTGGGGAAGCCTGTGGGGCAGCCGCGTGGTAGCTTGAAAATCGATGCCGAGGAACATTCTGGCTATACACGCCCATCCGGACGACATCGAGATTCTGGCGGCGGGAACGCTGGCGCAATTGGCGGCCGCCGGCAACAACGTGACCATCGTCAGCATGACGCCGGGGGACTGCGGGTCGCGCGCGCATGGGCCGGAAGAGCTCGCCGCGATCCGGCGGCGGGAGGCGGCGGCCGCCGCGCGGCAGATCGGCGCGGTCTACCGGTGCGCCGATTTCCGCGACCTGGCCATCTTCAACGATGACGCGTCGCGGCGGCACGTTACCGAGTTACTGCGCGAGGTGCGGCCGGATCTGGTGATCACGGCCTCGCCCGTGGATTACATGAGCGATCACGAGACGACCAGCGAGCTGGCGCGGGACGCCTGTTTCGCGGCATCCGCACCCAACTACGCGACGCGAGCCGGATGGCCCGCGCCGGCCCTGCCGGCGATTCCGCATCTCTATTTTATGGACCCTATCGGCGGCGTGGACCGGGAAGGCCGGCCCGTGATGGCGGATTTCTACGTGGACATCGATCGGCACTTCGAGACCAAGCGCGCGATGCTCGCCGAGCACGCCAGCCAGCGCGAATGGCTGCGCGCGCAGCACGGCATGGACGATTATCTGATCACGATGGAGCGCTGGACGCGGGAGCGGGGGCGGCTCGCGGGAGTGGCTTTGGCGGAGGGGTTCCGGCAATACAAGGGGCATCCGTATCCGGATACGCCGCTGCTGGAGGAGTTATTGGGAGGGGTACTGCGGCCGGCTGGTCTCGTAATCTGATATCCTCCTCGATAACAAGACTCACTGGAGGAGATGCTTGCGCACCCGGCTGTCGATTGTGTCGATCCTCACGCTCGCCGCGCTCCCTGGGATCGCGGAGAACTGGCCGCAATGGCGCGGTCCTTCCTTGAACGGCATCAGCAACGAGAAGATTCTTCCGGTGCACTGGACCACTACCGAGAACATCGCGTGGAAGCTGGGGATGCCTGCCCGGTCCGGCGCCACGCCGATCATTTGGGACAGCCGCGTCTTTCTGAACGTGGCCGATGGCGACGATCTGCAACTCTGGTGCGTCGAGAAGGCCAAAGGGACGCTGCTTTGGAAGAAGTTCATCGCCGCCGGGAATTACAAAATCAACAAGCAGAATATGTCGTCGCCTTCGCCGGTTACCGACGGCCACAGCGTCTACGCGATGACCGGGGTCGGCGTGCTGAAGGGCTTCGATTTCAATGGCAACGAGTTATGGATGCGCGATATCCAGAAAGATTACGGCAGGTTTGGTCTGAATTGGGGTTACGCATCGTCGCCGTTGTTGTACGAGGATTCGCTTTACGTGCAAGTGCTGCACGGGATGAAGACGCACGATCCGTCATACATTCTGCGCATTGAGGCCAAGACCGGCAAGACGCTGTGGCGCGTGGAGCGGCCCACGGATGCCGTGCGCGAGTCGCCGGATTCCTACACCACACCAGCGCTTCTGCGCTATGGCAATCGCGTGGAAATCGTGATCACCGGCGGCGATTGCATCACGGGTCACGATCCGGCCACCGGCGCGGAACTGTGGCGCGCCACGGGTTTCAATCCGGACAAGAATCCGGCGTACCGCATCATCGCCTCACCGGTGGTGTATGACGATGTTGTCTATGCGCCCACGCGCGTGAAGCCGCTGATCGCGTTTCGCGCCGGCGGACGCGGCGACATTTCGCAATCGCACAAGCTGTGGGAGTTCATGAACGGCCCGGACGTGCCCACCCCGGTCACCGACGGCAAGTATTTTTATTCGGTGAACGACAAGGGCATCGTGTGGTGCCTGAACGCCAAGACCGGGGAAGAAATATGGGGCGGCAAGCGCATCAAATCGGCGATCTACAGTTCATCGCCGGTGCTGGCGGACGGCAAGGTCTACA
>DATGGM010000173.1:0-2227 GCA_035308525.1 Bryobacteraceae bacterium | reverse complement strand
GGCCGCGCGCTGTCCGGCGGGGCCGGAGCCGATGACAATGAGATCGTATTGTTGCATAGCGGGTCTGGGTGCTCCATACATCTTAACCCGCCTGATAAAGTGCATTGAATGGAGATCGTGCGGGCCGCTACGGAGCAACACATCGCGCTGGTGCGGGAGCTGTTCGAGGAATACTGGAAATCGTTCGGCTTTACGCCCTGCTTTCAGAACTTCGCGGCGGAGGTGGCCGGCCTGCCCGGCTATTACTCACCGCCGGGCGGGCGGCTGGCGCTGGCATTCGCTGGCGCGGATCCCGCGGGTTGCGTGGCCTTGCGCCGCCTGGACGATACGCGCGCGGAGGCCAAGCGGCTGTATGTGCGGCCGCAGTTTCGCAAAGCTGGAATGGGCCTGGCGCTGCTCGGGTGGGTGATCGGCGAAGCGCGCGCGATCGGGTACCGGGAGATGCTGGGCGACACCATGCCGGTGATGAGCCGCGCGTTGGCCATGTATGACCGGTTGGGATTCGAGCGCACCGCCCCGTATTCGGCCGAAGCCACACCCGGCGCTATTTACCTGCGATTGACGCTATGATGCGACAGATGAGCCGACGTGCTTCGATCCTTATTCTGCTGGCCTGTCTGGCAGTGTCGTCGATCTCGGTGATCTATCCCATGTATGTAATTCGGCCGTTCCGGGCGCAGGGTGCGCGGGAGCTGGCGATCGCGCTGGTGGTGATGCGCTGGCGCGCGGCCGCGACCGTGATTTCGGCCATCGCCGCCCTGCCGGCGCTGGTCGGGTTCTGGCGCGCGGAACCGGGCAGATGGCGCCGCGCGCTGGGCGCCGTTTTTGTATGCCTGCTGGCGCCGCTGGCGCGCGTGAATATCTATGAACTGATGTTCCATCCCGATGAGCAACCGTCGTTCCGGGAGGCGTCGGCAGTGAAGCTCGACCGGGATGAGAAGGTGATCGCGGTCAAGATCGGCAGCCTGGCGCGCGCCTATCCGATTCGCAACATCTCTTATCACCACGTCATCAACGACGTGCTCGGGCGGGTGGGGATCGTCGCCACCTATTGAACGCTCTGTCACACCGGTCTGGTGTGGAGCAGAGAAATGGACGGGCTGCGGCTGACGTTTCATCTGGCCGGCATCAACGACCAGAACTTCATCATGCGCGACGAGGAGACCGGCACGTATTGGCAGCAGATCAGCGGCAAGGCCATATCGGGCCGCCTGCAAGGGCGCCAGTTGACGCCGGTGCATTCCGATGAGCTGACGTTCGCCGCCTGGAAATCCGAAGAGCCGCGGGGCACGGTGCTGCGGGACGTGCCGCGTTTCACGCACGAGTACGCGCCCAAGGATTGGGACGTGGAGATGGCGCGCAGGCCCACCGTGATCGACTTCCGCGAGCACGGCCTTAGGGCTCGCGATTTGATGCTGGGGATTCAGGCCTTCGGCGCCAGCCGCGCGTTTCCGTACGATCAGGTAATTCGAGAGAAACTCCTCAAGGACCACGTGGGCGCGGAACCCGTGCTGCTGGTGGTGGGGCCTGACGGCCAATCCGTGAGGGCGTTCCGTGATCGCATCCCGGGGGTGGATAGCGCGCCGGATTTTTACCGCAAGCCGGACGGGATGTTGATGGACGCGGCCACCGGCAGCGAATGGAACTTTCGCGGCTGCGCGGTCTCCGGGAAGTCGCAAGGAGTCTGCCTGCAACCGGTCGAGGTGCTTAAGGATTACTGGTTCGATTGGCGGAATTACAATCCGGCAACTACCATTTACGGACGGAAGTAGAACGTCGACAGAGACCGCATTCGCGGCCGGTGCATCGCCTGCACCACCTCACCCAGATACACTGTAGGGGGATCTCATGCGAACGTTTTTTTTGTTCCTCTCGCGGCAGAAGCATTTGCGGAAATGGATGGAGACATCGCGGTGGGCCAGACGGCTGTCGGCCCGGTTCGTGGCGGGCGACAACC
This sequence comes from Bryobacteraceae bacterium, assembly GCA_035308525.1. Classification (GTDB taxonomy): domain Bacteria; phylum Acidobacteriota; class Terriglobia; order Bryobacterales; family Bryobacteraceae; genus Bog-159. Next base: position 270 of record DATGGM010000173.1, on the reverse strand, counting down.
TGGCCGATGCGCTGGAGACCTGCCAGCGGATCAACGGTGAGCGCATCGCGGTGACGCTCGATCATCTGGGCGAGAACGTCACGTCGCCGGCGGAGGCGGCGGCCTCGCGCGACGCTTACCTGGAGGCGCTCCAGGAAATCGGCAAGCGCAAGATCGACGGGAATGTTTCGCTGAAGCTGACGCAGTTCGGCATGGATTTGTCACTCGATGAATGCCGGGCGAACGTCGAGGCGTTGGTACGGCAGGCGGCGGCGATGGGGAACTTCGTAC
>DATGGM010000172.1:0-65075 GCA_035308525.1 Bryobacteraceae bacterium | reverse complement strand
CCAGGTTGCCGACCGTCATGGTGGCCACGGCCACGAAACTCAGGATCGGCTCCCAGGCGTCGCGCGCGGACGCCAGCGGACCCAGGAAGATGCGCAGCAGGAATGCGATCGACGCGGCCTTGGATGCCACCGAGAGATAAGCCGTGACTGTGGTGGGCGCGCCTTCGTAAGCGTCCGGCGCCCACATGTGAAAGGGCACCGCCGAGATCTTGAACAACAGCCCGACCGCCGTGGTGGCCAGCGCCAGGAACACCAGCGGGTCCATCGCCGGACGGTTACCCATAGCGGCTGCGATGTCGGCCAGCTTGGTCGATCCGGAAATGCCGTACATCACCGAGAAACCGTAAGCCAGGAATCCGCTCGAGAATGCGCCCAGCAGCAGATACTTCATGGCAGCCTCGTTGGAGCGCTTCTCGGTCCGCAGGAAACCGACCATCACGTAGAACGACAGCGCCATCAGTTCCAGGCCGATAAACAGAGTGACTAGGTCCGCGCCGCCCGCCAGGAAGAACATGCCGCACTGCGCGAACATCATCAGGCTGTAGTACTCTCCGTGATGTTCGCCTTCCACTTCCAGGTACTTGTACGAAACTATCGCCACGATCACCGTGGCCGCCAGAAAGATCCAGTTGAAGAAGATGGAGAAGCCATCCATGGTAAGCGAACCGTGGAAAGCTTCCTGCACGCCCGAGGTCGCCAGGTATGCCTGCTGCCGCCACAAGCTGAAGCCCGCAAAGCCTTCTCCGAGGATCACGAAGAACAGCAGATACTTTCGCTGCCGGGGATCGGGAAACACCAGAAAATCGAAAAGCAGAATGGCGCAGCCGAACAACGCCAGCATGATCGCCGGGATCAGCACGAAGTGATCGGTGACCGTATAATACTGGCTCATTGCCCGGCTCCCTGCGCGCCGCCCGCGCGGATGGCAGCTTGCGCGGCGCCCTGATAATAACCGGGCCGCACGCGCTCCACGATTTGTTGCACCGGCTTCTCCAGCAGATCGAAGTATGGCTTGGGATAGACGCCGATCCAGATGGCCCAGGCGATCAGAGGTAGAAACACCACGATCTCCCGCACGCTCAGGTCCGGCAAGTGCAGGTTCTTGCCGTTCGTTACCTGGCCCAGCATGGTGCGCTGGTAGAGCCATAGTAAGTACGCCGCGCCGAAGATCACCCCGGTGACCGCAAAGGCCGCCCAAACGTGGCTGGCTTCAAACGCGCCCTGCAGAATGGTGAACTCGCCCACAAACCCGTTGAGCAGCGGCAGGCCCGCGGAGCTAAGCATGGCGATGGCAAAGATGACGGCGTACTTCGGCATGACATGCGCCAGCCCGCCATACTCGGCAATCTCGCGCGTATGCCGGCGCTCGTAAATCACGCCGATGATCAGGAAGAGCATGCCGGTGGAGATGCCGTGATTGATCTGCTGCAACACGCTGCCCGCCAGCCCGTTCGGATTCATGGCGAAGATTCCCAGCGTGCAGAAGCCCAGGTGACTGACCGACGAATAAGCCACCAGCTTCTTCCAGTCCTTCTGCATCAGGCTCACCAGTGCGCCGTAGACGATGCCGATAATGGAAAGCACCGCCAGCACCCGCACGATAGTCTGGTCGGCGGAAGCTTTGGGCAACAGCGGCAGAGAGAAGCGGATGAAGCCGTAGGTACCCATCTTCAGCAGCACGCTGGCCAGGATCACGGAGCCGGCGGTGGGCGCTTCCACGTGCGCATCCGGCAGCCAGGTGTGGAACGGGAACATGGGAACCTTGATGGCAAAGCCCAGGAAGAAAGCCCAGAAGACCCATTGCTGCAGGCCAAGCGGCAGGCTCAGCTTCATCAGCTCGGAGATTTCGAACGTGTAACGCCCGAACTGGCCGGCATATTGGAAGTACAACGTCAGAATGCCCAGCAGCATCAGCACCGAGCCGGCCAGAGTATAAAGGAAAAACTTGATGGCCGCGTACAGCTTCCGCGGACCGCCCCACACGCCGATGATGAAGTACATCGGAACCAGCACCAGTTCCCAGAACACGTAGAACAGGAAGAAGTCGAGCGACATGAATACGCCCAGCATGCCCGTCTGCAATAGCAGGAACATGCAGTAGTATTCCTTGAGCCGGTCGTTGACCGCGTTCCACGACGACAGGATGGCGATGAAACCGACCACCGTGGTTAGCATGATCAGCAGCAGGCTGATGCCGTCGATGCCGATCAGGTATTGCGCCCCCAGGCTGGGAATCCAGCTGGCGCGCTCGACAAACTGAAAGCCGGAGACGGTTTTGTCGAAGCGCGAAACCAGCGGCAGCGAGATGAGGAAGCCGGCGAAGCTGGCCAGGTTGGCCCAGACCTTGATCAGTTCTTTCTGGCGCGCGGGGATGAACAACAGGACCAGCAGTCCTGCCAGCGGCGTGAACAGCACCAGACTGAGTAAGTGATCCGTCATTATTTACCCGCCAGGTAATAGCCGAAGAAAACCAGCACGCCCACCACTACGAACAACGCGTAAAATTGCACGCGGCCGGTCTGCAGAATACATACCGGATAAGAAAGCAGCTTGATGCTAAACGAACCGAAGCGCACGGCGCCATCCACGATCCAGGTATCCCACCACATGGAGACAGTCGAGGAAAAGCGCGTGAGCCATCCGGCGCCGTTCACCGCGCCATCCACCACATTGCGATCGAACGAGCCCAACACCTCGCCCCCGCCTTTGCCCAGACCGTTGACAAACAGGAAATCGTAGACCTCGTCCACGTAGCATTTGTGGTAGAGCAGGCTGTGGATCGGCTTCAGCGACTTTTCGAGCGTATCGGGAACGTGCGGTTTGTGATGATAGAAATAGCGCGCTACGACGATCCCGATGATGGCGACCGCCACGGAAATGCCCATCAGAATCCATTCCATCGAAGCGTCATGGGCGCCGCCTTTCGCCGCTTCGGTGGCTGCGGAGGCGAAGGCCGGCTCCAGCCAGTGCTCGAAGCCGTGGAAGCGCTCGGACAGGCCCCACGCGCCGGGAACGCCGAGCCAGCCTGCGAAAACACCGCCCGCTGCCAGCAGCATCAACGGAATCGTCATTGCTGGCGGCGACTCATGGATGTGCGCGGCCACTTCCGGCTTTACTCGCGACTTGCCGTAGAACGTCATGTTCATCAGGCGCCACATGTAGAAGGCGGTCAATCCAGCGGTCGCCAAACCAACGAACCACAGCGCCTTCGACCCGGCGGGAGAGCTATATGCCTGCCAAAGAATTTCATCTTTCGAGAAGAAGCCCGCGAAGCCGGGGATGCCGGCGATGGCCACCGAGCCGACCCACATAGTCCAGTGCGTGATCGGAATCTTATCTTTCAGGCCGCCCATGTGGCGCATGTCCTGCTCGCCGCCCATGGCGTGAATCACCGATCCGGAACACAGGAAGAGCAGCGCCTTGAAAAATGCGTGCGTGAACAGGTGGAAGATGGCTACCCAATACGCGCCCACGCCCAGCGCCAGAAACATGTAACCGAGTTGGCTCACCGTCGAATAAGCCAGCACGCGCTTGATGTCGTTCTGTACCAGCCCGATCATGGCCGCGAAGATCGCGGTAAACGCGCCTATGAAGGCGACGATATTCAAGGTCTGCGGGGTCAATTGGAACAGCGCCGCGGAACGCGCCACCATGTAGACGCCCGCGGTGACCATGGTCGCCGCGTGGATCAGAGCGGAAACCGGAGTCGGACCTTCCATGGCGTCCGGCAGCCAGACATACAGAGGAAACTGTGCGGACTTGCCCGTAGCGCCGATGAAGAACAGCAGCGCAATGGCGCTCAGCACCCCGAATCCCGCGGTCTCCGCCTGGAAATGCCCGCCGCGCAGCACCTCGTTCACTTTCAGAAAACGGACGGTCCCGAGCACGCTGAACATCAGCAGCATGCCGAGGATGAACCCGGCGTCACCAATGCGGTTAACGATGAAAGCTTTCATGCCCGCGTTGGTCGCCGACTTTTTATGGAAGTAGAACCCGATCAGCAGGTAACTGCACAATCCCACGCCTTCCCAACCAACAAACAACAGGGTGTAATTGTTCGCCAGAACCAGCATCAGCATGAAAAAGATGAACAGGTTCAGGTAGCCGAAAAACCTGTAATAGCCGTTGTCGTGGGCCATGTAGCCGGTGGAGTAGACGTGGATCAGGAAGCCGATGCCGGTGACCACCAGGATCATGACCGAGCTGAGCGGATCCAGCAGGAATCCCCAATCGGCGCTGAAAGTGGCCATGCGGCCATCCATCATGTGGAACGGCAGCCCCGCCAGCCAGGTGAATTGGACCACTTCGTGGATGCGCTCGGTATTCTGGGCCAACTGCCAGACCGCGCCCGCGGATAGGATGAACGAGATCAGCACCATGCCCGGGCAAATCAAGCTCACCAGCATCTTCAGCGGCGAGCCGTGACGATGATCGTGCCCGTGATCGTGATCATGGCCGTGCGCATGCTGGTGATCGTGAGGATGGTGATGATCGTGTTCGTCGTGGACGTGTTCCACGCCCGGCGCCACCGCCACATCGGACGCGGGCTGCGGATCGAGCATCTTGCCGAACAGCAGCATGAGCACGGCGCCCGCCAGCGGGAACAGCGGGATCAGCCAGATCAGGTCGAGAAAGTTCACGCCCTCACCATTTGAGTAAGTCCACCTCGTCGGCCAGCACGGTTTCCTTGTTGCGGAACAGTGCGATCAGGATGCCCAGCCCGACGGCCGCTTCCGCCACGGCGTCGGTGATTACGAAAATCGTGAACACCTGCCCGTTCAGGTTGTGCCAGACCTGCGAGAACGCCACCAGGTTGATGTTCACCGCGTTCAAGATCAGCTCGATGGACATCAGAATGATGACGATGTTCCGCCGGGTGAGCACTCCCACTGTCCCGATCAACAGCAGTGCGGCGCTCAGCGCAACGTAGTGTGCTTCAGTAATCGGGTACACGCTCAAATCCTCTTCTTGGCCATCACTACTGAACCCACCACGGCGACCAGCAATAAGATGGACGCGATCTCGAACGGCAGCAGGTATTCGCTGAACAACACGTCGGCGAGGGCCTCCGTATTGCCCAGAGCGGAGGGCGCGGCAGCGCCAAAGGCCGGCGTGATGCGGAATGCGGCGCCGCCCTTCCACAGGAAGTAAGTGACCTGCACGCCCACCAGGGCCACGCATATCAGCGCGATCCACCACTGCCCGTTGAACTGCTTCTCCTTGGCGGCCTGGTCCAGGTTGACCAGCATGATCACGAACAGGAACAGGACCATGATGCCGCCGATGTAGAGCACGATCTGCACGGCGAACAGGAATTCGGCTTTCTGCAGCAGGTACAGTCCGGCCACGCCCATCAGCGATACGATCAGGAACATGGCGCTGTGCACAGCGTTCTTGCGGGTGATGGTCAACACACCGCCGGCCAGGACCATGGCGGCGAATATATAGAAGAAGATCGCTTGGGTCAGGTCGGGCGTCAGCATTTGTATTGTGTCGGCTTAGGACCTTCTTCGAGCATCTGGCGATCCCAGATGGCGCCTTCACGAGTGTAGCTGGCCAGTTCGAAATCCTGCGTCAGCTCGAGCGCGTCCACCGGACAAGCGTCTTCGCACAGCCCGCAGAACATGCAGCGGGAAGTATCGTAGGTAAAAGTAGTCAGCTCCTTGCGCTTGGTTTGCTCGTTGCGCTGGCTGGTGACCACGATCAGGTTCTCCGGGCAGGCCAGCGCGCACAGGTTGCAGGAGATGCACAGCGTCTCGCCGTTATCGGGGTTGATGTTCAACCGCGGCGCGCCGCGATACCGCTCGCCGACCTTGGGTCTCTCGGCCGGATATTGCTCCGTATAGATCCGCTTGGGGTCCTGGTTGCGGAAAGTCACCCACAGGCCTTGGAAGAGATCTACCAGAAAGATGGTGCGGAAAAACTTCGGAATCATCGGTCCACCTCGCCCAACACTATGTCCAGCGTACCAATTATGGCAACCACGTCCGCCACCAGCCCGCCGCGCACCATGCGGTCGAGCGCCTGCAGATTCACGAACGACGGCGGCCGCACGCGCAGGCGATACGGCTGGGTGGAATTGTCGCTCACGATAAAGTAACCCAGCTCGCCCTTGGGAGCCTCGATTGAAACATACGCTTCGCCGACCGGCGGCTTCACCACCTTGGGCACCTTGCCCATGATGGGCCCGCTGGGAATGCGGTCGATCGCCTGCCGGATGATGCGCGTGGATTGCCGCATCTCTTCCATGCGCACGGTGTACCGGTCGTAGGTATCGCCGTTCTCACATGTGGGAATATCGAATTCGTACTGCTCGTAGCCGGAATAAGGCTGCGCCTTACGCAAATCCCATTTGACGCCCGCCGCGCGCAGCACCGGACCGGTCACGCCGTACTCCTTGCACTCTTCGGCGTTCAGCACGCCCACGCCTTTGAGCCGTCCCACCCAGATCCGGTTATGGGTGAGCAGCCGCTCGTACTCATCCACCTTAGGGATGAACCAGTCGCAGAACTTCTTGGTCTCTTCCTCGAAACCGTCGTAAGTCTCGTATTGCAGGCCGCCGATGCGGAACGCATGCGTAGTCAGCCGGGCGCCGCAATAATTCTCGAAGATCTTGAGCACTTCCTCGCGCTCGCGCAGGCAGTAAAAGACCGGAGTGATGGCGCCGATGTCCAGCGCGTGCGTGCCCAGCCACAGCAGATGGCTGGCAATGCGGTTCAGCTCGGTCAGGACCACACGCACGGCCTGCGCGCGCGGCGGCGCCTCGACGTTCAATAGTTTTTCCACCGCCAGGCAATAGCCCAGGGCGTTGGAAACCGCCGCCACGTAATCCATGCGGTCGACATAAGGCGCGAACTGCTGATACGTGCGATTCTCGCCGATCTTCTCGACGCCGCGATGCAGGTAGCCGATCACGCACTCGGTGCCGATCACCTTCTCGCCGTCAAGCTTCAGGATCACGCGCAGCACGCCATGGGTAGAGGGGTGCTGCGGACCCATGTTGATGACTAATTCTGTCGCGTCGAGGAAAGTGGCGTCCGGCATAGTTACTGTCCGCTCTCAATCCCCAGGTTCTCCTGCACCCAGACGTCGTCCTGGTGGAGAATTGAGAGCTCTTTGCGCAGCGGGAAGCCCTGCCACTCCTCGGGCAGCAGAATGCGCCGCATGTCGGGATGGCCTTCGAATTCGATGCCGAACATGTCGAATACTTCGCGCTCCAGCCAATTAGCCCCCAGGTGCACGGTGACCGCGGTAGCCGGGCGGTGGCCGTCGGGAATCATGGTCTTTAAGCGGATGCGCTCATTGCGCGCGAAGCTGTAAAGGATGTAAACCACCTCGAACCGCTCGGCGCGCTTGGGGTAATCGACTGCGGTGATATCCACCAGGTAGTCGAAATCCAACTCCAGCTTGAGGGTTTCCAGAATGGGAATGACGGCATCCGGCTTGGCCACCAGGAAGTTCTGCCCGAGATACGTGGAGAACTCCGTGACGGCGCCGCCGAAGCGTTCCGTCAGAAGTTGGGTGACATCGCTGTTCCACGGCGTGGTCACCATCGTCGCGGGTGGCTTTGGAGGGGCTGCGTGGGCCGCGGCTGCCGGCTTGGGAGGCGCGGGTTTGGGTGCCTCGCTCCCGGCGGGAGGAGGCACCGCCGAGCCGTCGGGCTTTTGCTCGTCAGCCATCTGGATTCCTCTTGAAGATCATTACACATATCACCTGCCCGGTGGAGGTGTCAAACTCCAAAGCACGGGCCGCCGGGACATCCTAGAATAGTGTCTTGTCCTCCTCTTCACGGCCGTCCATCCCCTGGCCTCACCTTTATCTCGGCGTGGCCCTCACCACCATGGCGACGTTGCTTCTGGAACTGTCGCTCACGCGGATCTTCTCGGTGGTCTTCTATTACCATTTCGCCTTCCTGGCCATCTCGATCGCGCTGTTCGGCCTGGGTGTGGGCGGTGTCTTCTCCTACCTGGTGGCGGGCTGGAAGGGGAAGTTGTTCAGCAAGCTCGGCTATCTCAGCATGGCCAATAGCCTGCTTGTCATGGCGGCGCTGGCCGTGGTGGTGGGGCAGAAAGAGGAGCCCGGCGCCTGGGGTTTGATGCTGGTCTACTTCGCCACTTCCCTGCCCTTCTTTGTTTCCGGCACCATCGTTTCGCTGGCGATCTCGGAGACCGTGGAGCGCATCGACCGGGTTTACTTCTTCGACCTGCTGGGCGCGTCCGCCGGGTGCCTGCTGCTGGTTCCTTTTCTGAATTACCTGGGCGGCATCCACACCATGATCTGCGTGGCGCTGCTGTTCGCCGCGGCGGGGGCCATCTGGCACAGCATCGCGGGATCCGTCACGCGGCGGGCGGCCAGCGTGGCGCTGGCGCTGGGCCTGGTCGCATTCATGTTCTATAACGGCGCCAACAACGTGATCACCATTCGGTATGCCAAAGGCCAGAAGCTGAAGAAGGAAGAGTTCGTCGAGTGGAACAGCTTTTCGCGTATCGCGGTGCGCGACTATTCCATCTTTATCGACGCGGACGCTTCCACCGGCATCGCCAGCTTCGATTTCGCGCATCTCACGCCGCGCGAACGCCACGAGCTGCTGGAACAGGGTCCGGCATTGCCGTACGCGGTGCGTCCGGGCGCCAAGGCGCTGATCATCGGACCCGGCGGAGGCTGGGATGTAGCGCGCGCGCTGGCGTCCGGCAGCCACGACATCACCGGCGTGGAGATTAATCCCATCATCGCCACCACCGTGATGCGCGACCGCTATGTGGCCCAGAGCCGGGGCATCTACCTGCGTCCGGACGTGCGCATTTTCGTGGAGGACGGCCGCAGCTTCGTGCGCCGCAGCCAGGAGAAATACCAGGTGGTGCAGGCCACCTTGGTGGATACGTGGGCGTCCACCGCGGCCGGCGCGTTCGCGCTTTCCGAAAACAACCTCTACACCACCGACGCCATGCGCGATTACATCCTGCACCTGACCGACGACGGGATGGCCGCCTTTACCCGTTGGGGCCTGGACCCGCCGCGCGAATCGCTGCGGCTGGTTTCGCTGGCTATGGCTGCGCTGAACCAGCTCGGCGACCCGGAGCCGTGGCGGCACGTGATCGTGGGGCGGGAGGGATCCACTACCGGATGGGGCGCACAAGACACCGTGCTGATCTCCCGGCGGCCCTTCAACGCGGCGGACCTGGCCCGCGCACACGCCGCCCTGGCGGCTGCCAACATGCAGGCGATCTACATGCCCGACGAACGTATCCCCGGGCAGTTCACCGACCTGTTGCGCAATTCCGATCCGGCTACTTACGAGCGCAACTACCGGTACGATATCTCGCCGGTCACCGATAACCAGCCATTCTTTTTCTACACGGTGCAGCCCCGCGATATTCTATCCTTCCTGGCCAATGCTTCGCGGCGTTCAGCCGACTACAAAATCAACAAGGCCGTGCCGCTGCTGTTCGCCCTAATGGCCATCAGCCTTCTGGCGACCGCCATCATCCTGGCGCTGCCGCCGGTGGTGTTGCGGACGCGCCTGCCGCGCCAGAAGGGAGTCCTGGGTTTCCTGCTGTATTTCCTGTGCATCGGCGCAGGATACATTCTGATCGAGATGGCCCTGATCCAGAAATTCGTGCTCTTCCTGGGGCATCCCACTTACGCGCTCACCGTGGTGATCTTCTCGATGCTGGTTTCGAGCGGGCTGGGCAGCTATTTCAGCCGGCGGATCCTGCGGGACGACCAGCGCCGCCTGTACCGCGCGCTCATCCTGATCGCCGTGCTGGTGGCCCTGCTGGCGGCGATCGTCACGCCGCTGCTGTCGGCTGGCGTAGGCTTGCCCCTGGAGCTGAAATTCGCCATTACGGCGCTGCTGATCGCGCCCGCCGGTTTTGTAATGGGTATGCCGTTTCCGTTCGGCCTGAAACGGCTGGAAGAGTGGCACAAACCATCCGTGCGGTGGGCGTGGTCGCTGAACGCGGCGGCCAGCGTGCTGGGTTCGGTGGGCGCCCTGGTATGCGCCATCTACTGTGGGCTGGTACAGACATTGCTGATCGGCGGCCTGCTTTATTTGACCGCGTTGGTGGTAGCGGTGCGGACTACCAGAACCCGTCAAAAATCCGTTGTAGATCCTGTTCCAATGGCTCAAGCTCCGTTACACTGACAGTTAGGGAGGGACGCACCGTCTTGGCCACCGTCACCGCACAGCACGAGGCCATCGCCAAGTGGCACGGCCTCGACCACGAGCAGCTGATTCACGCGTTCCGCATCATGCAGACTTCCCGCCGGCTGGACGATCGGGAGGTCGCCCTGAAGCGGCAGAACCGCATCTTCTTTCAGATCAGCGGCGCCGGACATGAAGCCGTGGAAGTGGCGGCGGGCATGTGCCTGCGCTCCGGGCACGATTGGGTCTTTCCTTACTATCGCGACCGGGCACTGTGCCTGGCGCTGGGTGTATCGCCGTACGAAATGCTGCTGCAGGCGGTGGGCGCGGCGGACGATCCGGCATCCGGCGGACGGCAGATGCCTTCCCATTGGGGCGACAAGCGACACAATATCGTCAGCACGTCGTCGTGCACCGGGACGCAATTTCTGCAGGCCGTAGGATGCGCCGAAGCCAACCGTTTTCTGGAGCCGGAGAGCGATGCCGTGGCGCTGGTAGCGAGCGGCGAGGGGGCCACCAGTGAAGGCGAGTTTTGGGAATCGCTGAACGCCGCGTGCCTGAAGGAGCTGCCGGTGCTCTTCCTGATCGAAGACAACGGCTACGCCATCTCGGTTCCCATCGAATGTCAGACTGCCGGCGCAAATATCTCTACGCTGGCTGCGGGCTTTCCGGGACTCTTTCAGCAGGAAGTAGATGGCTGCGACTTTTTGGCCTCCTATCAGGCCCTCAAGGCAGCGGTGGGCTACTGCCGGCAAGGGCGCGGTCCGGCGCTGGTGCACGCCCATGTGATCCGGCCTTACTCGCATTCGCTTTCCGACGATGAGCGGCTGTACAAGACCGCCGCCGAGCGCCAGAGCGAGCAGGCGCGCGATCCTCTGGTGCGGTTTCCAAAGTTTCTACTGGATGAGGGCGTGCTCGACCAGAACGCCCTGCGGCGAATTACGCTCGAAGTGGATCGCGAGGTGCACGATGCCGCGCAGCAGGCGCTGCACGCAGATCCTGCGCCGCGCGATTCAGCCCTGCGGAATTTGTACTCGGCGCAGATCGATCCCATGGCGGAGGGGTTCAGCACGCCCGCGCAATTCCGGGGCGAGCCGAAGACCATGGTGGATCTGGTGAACGCCACCCTGCATGAAGAGATGCGCCGCGATCCCCGTATTCTGGTCTTCGGAGAGGATGTGGCGGACGCCAGCCGCGAGAAGAACCTGGCGGAAGTAAAAGGCAAAGGCGGCGTCTTCAAGGTGACCTACGGGCTGCAGACTGAGTTCGGCCCGGCGCGCGCCTTCAATACGCCCTTAGCCGAAGCCGCCATCGTGGGCCGCGCGATCGGCATGGCGGTGCGCGGGCTGAAGCCGGTCGCGGAGATTCAATTCTTCGATTACATCTGGCCGGCCATGATGCAAATCCGCAACGAGATGGCGACCATGCGCTGGCGCTCGAACGGCGCCTTCGCGTGTCCCATGGTGCTGCGCGTTCCTATCGGCGGTTACCTGAACGGGGGAGCCATCTATCATAGCCAGTGCGGCGAAGTGGAGTTCACGCACATCCCCGGCCTGCGCGTGGTGATGCCGTCGAACGCCCTGGATGCCTGCGGGCTGCTGCGCACGGCCATTCGCTGCGACGATCCGGTGATGTTTCTGGAGCATAAGCGGCTGTATCGCGAGCCGTACAACCGTTCGCCGCATCCCGGTCCGGACTACACCATCCCGTTCGGCAGCGCGCGCGTCGTAAAGCCGGGGCACGATCTCACGGTCATCACGTACGGCGCGCTGGTGCAGAAATCGCAGCAGGCCGCGCTGCTGGTGGAGCGCAAGAACCCGGAGATCAGCGTGGAAGTGATCGATCTGCGTTCGCTGGCGCCGTTTGACTGGAGCGCCATCCGCACCTCGGTGGAGAAAACCAGCCGAGTAATTGTGGCGCACGAGGATTGCCTCTCGTTCGGCTATGCGGCGGAGATTGCCGCGCGCATCGCCGACGAATTGTTCGATCGCCTGGATGCGCCGGTGCGGCGGGTGGCCGCGCTGGACACCTGGGTCGCTTATCAGCCGCAGGTGGAGAACGCCATCCTGCCACAGGTGGAGGATCTGGTGGCGGAGATGGAGCGCGTCCTGGCTTATTGAAATTCCCAAGTCAGCCGCGCCTTGCGGCGTGCTGGAGCAGGCTATGCGCGCAGTCGCGCGGCAGCCCTCCGCCGCGCTCGCCGCTACGACAAGGCCCGCCTGGCGCGTCACGATTTCAAAGGAACTGCGGGCGCGGTATCAAGGCCTTGCAGAAACTCTGCCCGGTTGGCGAGAAGAACAGCAAGGGCTGTCACATGCCGGAAGTGCGCGCGCCGGGAAGCGGCTCGGTATTCAACGATCACTACGTACGGGTGGTATTCGCCGGGAACCCGTATCCTTATTGAGGCGCGATTGAGGCGCGGTCAGAGCTTCTCCAGGTCCAGGCCGGCATCCCAGGATTCGTTGGAGCGCAGCAGTTCGTCCCAGGCGGCTTCTCGTCCCGTGTAGGCGGCGGTGCGTCCGAGCATGGCGGAAAGCGCGGACTCCGCGCCCAGTTTGGCCTGATTGTGAAACTGGCCGCTGGTGATGCTGCGGATGAACGCGGCGTGCTTCTCGGAATCGGCCTGCGCCAGGTTGTCGGAGAAACTGCCGGTGACCGAGAAGTCGCCGGTCTTGGGCTTCTCGCTGCCGCCCCAGACCCACGGCTCGTCGCCTGAAATCTGGAGCGGTCCGGAATAGGGAGATTGCGAATTCCCGCGCGGCCCGAAGAAGCGCTCGCTGGCATCAAAGCCGCCCTTGCCGAACTGCGTGGAACTGAAGCTGACCGGTACATCGCCCGGATAAGTGAAGACCACGTCGAAGTGCGACCAACAGTCGCCCGGCGTTTCCGTGCGGCCCTGGCGGCCGCCCGCGCCGATGGCTTTCACCGGATGCGAGCCGAGCGCCCAGTTGCAGATATCGATGACGTGGATGTTCTGCTCCACGATGATGTCGCCGGAAAGCACCCGGTCGTGCAGCCAGTGGCGGAGACGCAGTTCGGCCGGAGATGCCTTAGGGTAATCGGGCATGGAGAGGAACGGACAATAGTAGTGGGCTTCGCCGCACGAGATCTGGCCCAGCGCTCCACCATGGATGCGCCGCACCAACTCGACAAAAGGCGGCGCGTTGCGGATCTGAAATCCAACATCCAGACTAAGACGGCCTTCGGCCTGTTTGCCTGTCTCGATTACGCGCAGCGCGCCCGCCACGTCCACGCTCACGGGCTTCTCGCAGTAGACGTGCTTGCCGGCGGCCACCGCCATCGCCAGGTGCCGGGCATGAAAGTAAGGCGGCGTGGCGATTACCACTGCGTCCACTTCGGACGAGTGCATCATCTGTTCGGCGGCGCGCGGTCCCTGAAACATTTGCGCCGCGGCAACTCCAGCGTAGCGTTGCTTGTTGGCCAGTTCGTCAAAATTCTTCTTGGCCGAAGTGACGCGGTCCTCGAACAGGTCGGCCAGCGCGACTACGCGCGCCGGTCCGTTCAGGGCAATGCTGGTGGCGTCGGCCGTGCCCCGACCGCCGCAGCCCAGCAGGCCGACGCGCACGGCGGAGTTGGCTTGCGAGCCCCGCACCTGTTGAGACTGCACGATCATAAAGCCGGCGGCGGCTCCCGCGGCTTCCAGAAAGGCGCGGCGATCAGGCTTGGCATGTTCGCTCATGTTTGGTCTCCTTTTAACCGATCAGCTTCTCCAGATACGCTTTGGATGCACGGATATCTTCGGCTTGCTTGGCGCCGGAAATTTCGCGCTCTATAGTCAACGGGCCGCGGTATCCGACTTCCTTCAGACGCTGGATGAACGCGGGGAAGTTGACCTTACCTTGCCCGATGGGCACTTCGCGGCCCAACTCGCGGGGACCGGTGGGATACAGCCCATCCTTAGCATGCACACCCTGTACGAACGGACCGAGTATGTCGAGCGCGTCGACCGGGTTCGCTTTACCGTAGAGGATCAGGTTGGCGGCATCGAAGTTTACGCCAATATTGTCGAGGCCGGTATCTTTGATCGCGCGAAACAACGTGATAGGCGTTTCCTGGCCCGTCTCGCAGCGAAAGCTCTGGCCGTTCTGCTTGCAGTACGCCGCTACCGCGCGCAGCGCGTCGACGGCCTCCTGGTAGATCGGATCATTCGGATTCTCGGGGATGAAACCGCAGTGCGTCTGCACGGCGGGGACGCCGCACTCCTTGGCGAAGTCCGAAGTCTTCTTGATTTGGGCGATGCGCGCCGCACGGTATTCACGCGGCACGAAGCCTATAGTGAGAGGGCCCTTGTAGAAATCGTAGATTTCCGGACCTGGACCTCCCGCCACCAGTGACGTGGCTTCGATCTGATAGTGGTCGAGAGCCGCGCGTAACCGGGCGGGCATTTCGCGATCGAATGCTCCCACGCCCACCTGGCAAGTGGGGAAGCCGAAGCTATGGACCTTGCGAATGGCGGCTTCAGGATCGCTGCCGGCGGATACTATCAGGCCGAGTTGCAGCGCGGGTTTAGTGGCAGCTTGCGATTTGGGGACCAGCACCGCGGCCGCGCCGGCGGCGGCCAGGCGCACGAAGTTTCTGCGATTCCGCATGGAGATCATTTAAGCACCATTCGCATCCAGACACTTTTCAGGCGGAGACCTTTCCGCCTGAGGATGGAGGAGCGAGTTCCTGAGAGAAGCACAGGGGCTTCGATCGGGAAGGCCAGGGATCACAGAACGGGCCTTCCATCACGAAGCGGAAAGGAGGGTCACTCGATGATCATATTGCCAGCTAACCTGCTGCTTTTTCGGGCTATACTCAGTTACGGACGAAACCGCATGAGCTCCCTAAGCAGGCTCTCCCTGACTGTTTTGCTGGCAATAGCGCCGGCCATGGCGCAACAGCCGCCGCTAATCGACCGCGAGTTGTTCTTCGGCGATCCTGAAATAGCCGGCGCACAGATCTCCCCGGACGGGAAATACATCGCATTCCTCAAGCCATTGGACAAGACTCGCAACATCTGGGTAAAGAAGACCGATGAGTCGTTCGATGCGGCCAAGCCCATCACGAACGACAAGAAACGGCCGATCTCAGCATATTTTTGGAGCCGCGACGGCAAGTATGTCCTGTATGCGCAGGACAAACTGGGAGACGAGAACTACAACGTGTACGCCGTGAACCCGGCGGACGCGCCGGCGGCCGGAGCGCCAGTGCCGGCGGCACGGAACCTGACGGACATCAAGGGAGTGCGCGCGATACCTTATGAGGTGCCCCGCGGCGAGCCCGACATCATCTATGTAGGGCTGAACGACCGCGACAAATCCTGGCACGACCTGTACAAGGTACGGATCTCCACCAGTGAGCGCACCCTGCTGCGCAAGAACACGGATCGCATCACAGGCTGGATCTTCGACCGCCAGGATCGGCTGCGGCTGGCCACCCGCTCGACCGATAGCGGCGACACCGAGATCCTGCGGGTGGACGATAACGGCTTCACCAAGATCTATTCCTGCGACGTGCTGGAGACCTGCAATCCCATCCAGTTTCATAAGGACGGCAAGCGCTTCTACCTCGACACCAACAAGGGCGCGGCCGAGAACCTGTCCAAGCTGGAACTCATGGACGTGGAGAGCGGCAAGGAAGAACTGGTGGAGCGCGATCCGGAGAACCGCGTGGATTTCGGAAATGCGCTTTTCTCCGAAGCGAGCGATCAGTTAATCGCCACCGTGTACCAGTATGACAAGCGGCGCATTTACTGGAAGGATAAAACCTTCGAATCGGACTACAAATTTCTGCAAGGTAAACTGTCGGGCAACGAAATCAATTTCAGCTCGCACACCCGCGACGAACAGTTTTGGCTGATTTCGGCGAACTCCGACACGGAGCCGGGGCAGATGTACCTGTTCGACCGCCGGGCACGCAAGCTGACGCCCCAATATAAAATCCGCCAGAAGCTGCCGCGGCAGGATCTGGCCACCATGGAAGCCATCCGTTACGATTCGTCCGACGGCCTGGAGATTCCGGCCTACCTGACACTGCCGAAAGGCGTGCCGGCGAAGAATCTGCCCACGCTCATTCTCCCGCACGGCGGACCGTGGGGACGGGACGTGTGGGGATACAACGGCATGGCGCAGTTCTTCGCCAACCGCGGCTACGCGGTGCTGGAGCCCAACTTCCGCGCCTCGACCGGTTACGGAAAGAAGTTTCTGGACGCCGGCAACCGCCAATGGGGCGACAAGATGCAGGACGATTTGACCTGGGGCGCGAAATACCTGGTGTCGAAAGGCATTGCGGACCCCAAGCGGACGGGAATAATCGGCGGATCCTACGGCGGCTATGCCACGCTGGCGGGTGTGGCGTTCACGCCCGATATGTATGCCGCCGCGGTCTCCATCGTGGGACCGTCGAACTTGATTACGCTGCTCGATTCGATTCCGCCGTATTGGGAGCCGATACGCAAGATGTTCTATCTGCGCATGGGA
The DNA here is from genome assembly GCA_035308525.1 of Bryobacteraceae bacterium. Taxonomy (GTDB): domain Bacteria; phylum Acidobacteriota; class Terriglobia; order Bryobacterales; family Bryobacteraceae; genus Bog-159. The sequence continues at coordinate 48,449 of DATGGM010000172.1, read as the reverse complement.
GATCCCACCAAGCCGGAAGGCAAGGCGCAGTTGCGGCGGCAGTCGCCTCTGAATTCGGCGGACAAGATCAAGACACCACTGATGGTGGTGCAGGGGGCTAACGATCCGCGTGTGAACAAGGCGGAATCGGACCAGATCGTGATCGCGCTGCGCGACCGCGGATTTCCGGTGGAATACCTGGTGGCGCCGGATGAAGGTCATGGGTTCGCACGGCCCGTCAATAACATGGCGATGTTCGCGGCCAGCGAGAAATTCCTGGCGCATTACCTGGGCGGCCGGTATCAGGAGGATATGACGCCGGAGGTGGCCACGCGGCTGAAGGAAATTACAGTCGATCCCAAAACGGTGGTTCTGGCGCGCATGATGGACGCCGGGTCGGTGACCGTTCCCAGGATTGCGTCGCCGCTGCAGCCCGGAACGTACAAGTACAAGGTGACGCTCACGATGGGCGCCCAAACGATACCGCTGAGCCTGGCCGAAGAGATCAAAACCGAAAATGGCGCCTGGACGGTTACGGACCGCATGACCACCCCGATGGGCGAGGCCACCGATTTGATGGTGCTGGACAAGGATTCGCTGGTGGTCCGCAAACGGTCGATCCATCAGGGTCCGGTGGAGATCGAGATCGCTTTCAAGGATAACAAGGCTACCGGATCGATGAAGATGAACGGTTCGGACAAACCCATCACGGCGGATTTGAGCGGTCCGATCTTTCCCGAGGCATCGGCGGCTCCGGCGGTGATCGCGTGCTTGCCGCTGGCGGAAGGCTACTCGACGGCGTTCCGGAACTTCGACGTCCAGAAGCAGAAAGACAAGGTGATGAAGCTGGAAGTCACCGGGTCGGAGAAAGTGAGCATTGCGGGAGCCAGCGTCGATACATACAAAGTTGAGATCACATCGGGGGATGGCGGTCCCGAAAAGATCACGGTATGGATCACCAAGGATTCCCACAAACCGTTGAAGTTTTCAGCTGCCGTTCCCGAAATGGGCGGGGCAACGTTGACGGCCGAAATGTCCGAATGAGTATCCCAAAAACTTGGCAAAGATAGCTAACCGTTGCTAGTACCCCCTCAAAAGAGCACTGAGTATACCCCCAAATGGGGGTTTTTTCTAGGGTGACTTCTAGGTTACACCTAGGATTACACCTGGTGTTTACGGAGTAGTCCTATATCAGATAAGGAGCATCCTCTAATCAAATGTCGCCACAGCGCTCGTTTACTCCCCCAAACGTAGAACTGTCAAAGCTCCACCATCGCCGCACCGAATTGGAAAAAGCCATCCGCTTGCTTGAGGAGATTCGGCTGATCCGGATGCGGCGGCCGCCAGAACTGGCTGCCATCATCTCCAGGGCTCGACGGGTCGCCTGATCCCCGCTGCCCCTTCTCCGATCTCCCAGCCCAGAACTGCGTTATTTTGAATAAGCGAGGACTGCTTACACAATGACGCCAACGGGCCAGCGGGGAATGGGATTAGAGGGTAAAAATGTAGTGGTGCTGGGCGTGGCCGACGAGTCCAGTCTGGCCTGGGCCATCGCCAAGCGATTCGCGGACCACGGCGCGCACGTCTTCATCGGCTACCAGCAGAAGTTCTTCAGCCGCGTACGTCTACTCCTGCTGCACAATCCCGCAGTGCAGGGCGATCGCTGCGACGTGCTGATTGACGGAGAACTCACCAACTTTTTCGCCCGCTTCCAAAACAATCCGATCGATGTGCTGGTGCACGCCATCGCCTTCGCGCCCAACGAGCTGTTCACGGAGCCGGCGTCGAATTGCAGTGTGGAAGGATTCTGCCAGAGCCTGACCATATCCGCGCACTCGCTGTGCAAGACGGTGAAATTCGCCAAGCCGAACCTGCGGGAATGGGGCAGTGTGATCACGCTGACATACCAGGCATCGGAGCGCGCCGAGGCTTCTTACGGGCTGATGGGGGTTTCCAAAGCCGCCCTGGAAAGCGCGATGCGCTACCTGGCTCTGGAGCTGGGCCGTAACAAGATTCGGGTGAACGCGCTTTCGCCCGGACCCATCGAGACGGTAGCGGCCACCGGGATTATGGGCGCGTTTCTGCGGAATCCGGAAGCGCTGGAGCAGCAGCGCGCGCGGGTCTTCCAGGAAGCCATCGAAATGGCGCGCGGCGAGAATCATGCGGACCCGCTGGCGGTGGCTAGCGCCGCCTGGAAGCATTTTCAGGAGCTGGCAGCCGAGCGATGCGCGATTGAGGAAACCGTATCCAAGGAGGATGTGGCGGATAGCGCCCTGTTCCTGGGCAGCGACTACTCGCGCAAAATTACCGGCCAGGTGATTCACATCGATTGCGGCCTCTCGACCGCCAACGCCATCTGACGCGCCGCATCCAGATCGTTCCGTTCCGCCTCCGCCACCTGGAGCGCATTCTATGGATCGAGCGCGCCAGCTTCGGCAAGCAGGCCTGGCCGCGCGCTTTGTTCCTGGAGCTCTATCGGGACTGGCCGGAACTCTTCCTGGCGGCCAAGCTGGGTGGACGGATCGCGGGCTACCTGGCGGCTTCCACAGAGAAGCGCACAGCGGAGATCGTTTCGCTCGCGGTGCATCCGCAATACCGGAGAAGCGGCGTGGCGGACGCGCTCCTGCGGCATGTGCTCCACAAGCTGCGGAAAGCGGGCCTGCGCCGCGTGGAGTTGATGGTACGCCCCGGCAATATTGCCGCGCAGGAATTGTATGGCGGGTTCGGTTTCCGCGAGGGGCGCCTGGCGCGCCGCTACTACGAGGACGGCGGCGATGGCTTGCAGATGACCAGAGCGTTACAATGATTGATGAATGGCCGACAAAGAACATTTTGAACTGTTGATGAGCGACGTGGACGCCTGGAACAACTGGCGCGCGGAGAATCCTAAAGTAAAGCCGGATCTGGCGTACGCCGTCATGCGCGGCGCGGACCTGACGCTGGCCAACCTGGCGCACGCGCAACTCTGCGAGGCCGATCTGGTGCTGGCCAGCCTGCGCGGCGCGGACCTTCGGCACGCGGACCTGAGGGGCGCCAACCTGGTGGGAGCGCGGCTGATGGGAGTCGATCTTTCGCACGCCAATATCTGCGGCGCGGATCTTTCCACAGCCGAGGATCTGACCGAGGAACAACTGCGCCACACGCACGGCGACGGGCAGACCAAGCTTCCGGAGGATTTACACGCGCCGGAAAACTGGCCCAAGAAGGGCCGTGTCGCGGCGTTCTGACTAACGCGGCAAGCGCGCGAGCAGCCACTGCGACAGCTCCTGCAGGGCTACCGTAGCCTGCTGGCCGGTGGCCATTTCCTTAACCGCCGCGGCGCCCTCGCGCACCTCATCCGGAGCCAGGAACACGGTGAAGCGCGCGCCGCGCTTATCGGCGTAACTGAAAAACTTCGCGGGTTTGCCGGCGGAGAACGCCAGGTCGGTTGGAATACCGGCGGACGCCAGTTGCGCGGCGACCTGCGCGGCTTCGCGGCCGAGCGCCGGATCGAACATGCCTACACATACTTCAATGGCAGGCTTGGCCGGCGACAGTCCTTTCAACTCGGTCAGAATTTCGGCGATCACCACGTCGCCGAAACCCATGCCGACAGCGGGGCGGGCGGCGCCGGTCATGTCGCCAAACAGGTTGTCGTAACGGCCGCCGCCGAAAATGGCGCGGAAACGGCGCTCGGTGTCGAAGCCCTCGAATACGGTGCCGGTGTAGTAGGAGAGGCCGCGCACCACGCCGGAATCGAACTGGAGATAATCGGCGAAGCCCATGGCATCCGCCAGGTCGAACAGGCGGCGCACCTCCTCGGCGGCAGGAGTTTCCGCCAGCGGCGCAGCGGATTCGAGTTGTCCCATTACCTGTGCGGCGGCCGCGGACGTAATCCCCTTCTCGACCAGCATCTCCTTCATGGTCTCGGCCGGCACTTTGCCTTTCTTGTCGAGCACCATGAACACATCCACGTGGCGCTCGGCGGGCACTCCCATCTCGCAAAGCAAATGCGCCACCACCTGCCGGTTATTGACATGGATGCGCACGTCGCGCGGCCCCATGCCGAGGGCGCCGAGGGCGCTGGTAACGCAGGCCAGTATCCAGGCCTCGGCCTGCACGGAGGGCTCGCCTACGATGTCGAGGTTCCATTGGAAGTGTTCGCGCTTGCGGCCGCGAGTCATGCGCTCGTAGCGGAAGCATTGCCCGATGGTCCACCATTTGGCCGGAAAAACCATCTGCTGCGCGCGCGCGCTGATCATGCGCACCAGCGAGGGAGTCACCTCCGGACGGAGCGCCAACTGGCGGTTGGATTTGTCTTCAAAGTGGTAGATCTGCTGGGCCACCTCCTCGCCGGCCTTGCGCGCCAGCAGCTCGAACGATTCGACGACGGGCGGCTCGAAGCGCTGGAAGCCGTGGCGGGTGGAGGCGTCGGTCCAGGCGGCGAAGATGCGGTCGCGCAGATCGAGGTCCTCGGGATAGAAGTCGCGCATGCCGCGCGGCGGGTCAAACTGCATGGTAATTACCAGTTTATGCGACTAGCCGGTGGTAATCTCACGCTCGTCACCGTCCACTGCGCGCAGGCGGATTTCGATGCGATCCGGCGGCATCAGTTCGGAAAAACGCTCGCCCCATTCGATCAGCACCAGAGCGGGGCTGTCAAACAACTCGTCGAGACCCAGGGTGGCGACGTCCCGGGCGCTCTCCAGACGGTAGAGATCGACGTGATAAACGGCAGGCGGAGTGCCGTATTCATGGATGAGCGTGAAAGTCGGGCTGGAGACTTCTTCCGGCTCCGCGGCGCGCATGCCTTTGACGATGCCCTTGGCGAGAGTGGTTTTGCCCGCGCCCAGATTGCCGATCAGAAGCACCGTGGCGCCGCGCGGCAGCGATTCCGCCAGGCGCTCCCCCAGTGCGATGGTTTCCTCTTCAGAGGCGCTGTGGAAGACGGGCACACTCCTCCAGAGCCGCCGGAAGGTAGTGGAGCAGATCGGTGGCCGTCAGGCACTTTTCGCCGACCGCGCCGGCCCCTAATTCCCCGGACAGTCCATGCAGGTATACGGCGGCGGCTACGGCCAGGTCAGGCTGGCGCGGGAACTGTCCCAGAAGGCCGGCGATCATACCCGTGAGGATATCGCCCGTGCCGCCGGTGCCCATCGCCGGCGTGCCCGTGGGATTGATCCAGACGCGCCCATCGGGAAAGGCGATCAGGCTGCGCTGACCTTTCAGGACCACCATGACCTGTCGCTGGGTGGCCAGGCCGCGGGCGGCAGCCACGCGGTCCGCGCTGATTTCGGCGGTGGTCTGGCCCGCGAGACGGGCCATCTCGCCGGGATGCGGCGTGAGTACGCGCATTCCGCCGTTGCCCGACCAGTCACTGCCGGCCAACGCATTGAGGGCGTCGGCATCCACTACCATGGGTTGCCGGAATTCGGCGAACGCGCGCCGCACCATGGCTACGGTATCCGGATGCGTGCCCAATCCCGGACCGATGGCGATCACGTCCTTGTTCTCGATCAACGCCGCGATGCTGCCCGCGTCCAGCGGCTCGGTCATCAACTCCGCCGCATGGCCGGCGATCACGGGGATGGCGGATTCATCGGAAGCTACGGTCACCAGGCCGGCGCCGGAGCGCAGCGCAGCCATGCCGCACATGGCCGCCGCTCCGGTCTTGCCGCGCGAGCCGGCGATCGCCAGCACATGGCCATACGTGCCCTTGTGGCCGTCGCGCGCACGCGGCGCGAGCAGGCCTGCGAACATGGACGGCTGCATGAGCGAAAGCCAAACGGCATCGTCCGCATCGTACAGAGCCGGCGGACTGCCGATGGCCGCCACGTGTAACTCGCCCACCGCGTCACAGTTCGGCGGCAGCACCTGGGCGGGCTTGGGAGCCGTGAAGGTGACGGTGTAATTCGCGCGCGCCTGCTCGCCCACGGGATGGCCGGAGTCGCTGGGCATCCCGGATGGGATGTCCACCGCTACAACTTCGGCGAGTGGAAAGCGTCGGTTGATCTGGCGGATGGCCTCCAGCATGGCGCCGGTGGCCGGGCCATCGATGCCGGTGCCCAGCAGCGCATCCACCACGATGGTGGCCAACTGCGCTTCCGAGGGAATCTCGCGGGCCACCGGACACCCGCATACCTGCAGCATGCGGTAGTTTTGCGCGGCGTCTCCCTTGAGCTCGTCCGGCGCGGCCAGCAGTATGACGTGCAGCGAGGCGGGCCGCAGGTCTGACCGGCTAAAGAGCAGGCGCGCCACCACCAGGCCATCGCCGCCATTGTTCCCTTTGCCGCACAAAATTACGACGCGCTGCGCGGAGAGTGGCGCGAACTTTTCGGCGAGCAGATCCACCAGGCGCTGACCCGCGTTCTCCATGAGCACCAGCCCGGGCATGCCCATTTCGATGGTGCGCCGGTCGACTTCGCGCATCTGGGCGGCGGTGAGGACTTTCACGGCCGCCTCGCGACCAGGATGGTCATGTCATCTTGCAATTCGGCGGCAGCGCCGCTCCACTGCTCCACCGCTTCCATGACGCGCGCGATGATCTCTGGCGATCCGCGGTCCACGTTCCTGGCCAGGAGGTCGGTGAGCCGCTGTTCGCCGAACATCTCGCCATACTCGTTCTCGGGTTCCACAATGCCGTCCGTGTATGCCACCAGGAGATCGCCGCTCGCGAGCTGCACTTGTTTTTCGTCGTAGCGCGCGAAGGGGAACGCGCCCACCACGGTCCCGGTCACTTCCAGCAACTCGGGGACGCCTTTGTGTATGAGAATCGGCGGCAGGTGCCCGGCATTGGTGTAGGTCAGGGTCTGGGTCTTCTCGTCGTACAGAGCGAAATAAAACGTGGCATACTTCTCGGGCGAAGTATTGGCGTACAACTGTTTGTTCAGGCGGGAGACCATCATAGCCGTCGAGAGGCACGGCGGGCCGTCGGCGACGAGCCCGGGCAGCCCGGCGGTAAGCTGCATTCTCATAGTGGACTGGATGGCCGCCATGAGCAAAGCCGCAGAGATACCTTTGCCGGCCACGTCTCCTATCGCAAATGCCAGGCTCGAGTCAAAGCGGATGAAATCGTAGTAATCGCCCGAGACTACGCGCGCCGGGTTGCACACTCCGGTTAGCTGCAGGGTCTTCAGATCGGGCACGTTCTTGGGGAAAAGCTGGCTCTGCACCTCGCGCGCGATTTCCAGTTCCGATTCCAGGCGTTCCTTCTCTTTGGCCACCACGATCAGGCGCTCCAGATTCTCGGTCATGGTATTGAATGACGATCCCAGCTCGGCGAGCTGGTCATTCCCGCGCACCGGAATGCGATGGGAGAAGTCGCCTTCCTTGACGCGCCGTGTCCCCAGGTACAACTCGTGCACAGCGCTGGTAATGGTGCGGGAGATGGAGACGCCGATCACCAGTGAAACCAGCTCTACGATGAGGAAGAGCGTCACGATGGACAAAAAAGCAACCCAGATCAGCTGTCCGTAGGCCATGTCGCCAAACGCGATATTGCTTCCGAACAGCGTACCGAGCACCGCGGACATGCGCGTGGAAACCAGCAGCAAGCCGCGCGTAGACTTGCCCGGCGCGTTCCAGGACATCACCGGCGCGGGAGACCCGCCGTTGACCTGGAGATCCAGGAAGTTGTTTTTCGGGGGAATGACCTGAGTGGACGGCGACGATTCCGAAGTGACCCGCTCCCGATCGCCGGCGGTGTCTTCAAAGAAACTCACCAGCCCGATGCCCGGCACCAAATTCGACAGGAAGTCGCGGCTGATGGGAGCCAGGATGGTCACCTGCGTGTCGCCGGATACCACGTGCGCCCAACTATAGAGGCGGCGGTCCTTGACGATGATGCCGTTCGCGTCCTTCCATCCATCGGGCGGCGCGGTGATGTCAGCCGAAGCCGGATAGCGGTAGGTCTTGTCATCGAGAACCAGTATTTCCGTAAACGGGAAGAAGCGTTGTGTGAAACCCTGAGTGCGCGCCACCACTTCGGCCCGATGATCGGCGGCGGTCTCCGCGATGCTGTTGGCGGCGCCTTTTAAGATGCCCGTGCGGCGGTCCAACTCCGAATTGATCAGATAAAGCGCAATTTGGCCGGTGATCCAGTACGTGCTCACCAGGACCAGCGCCAGGATGAGAACGATGGGCACCATGGCAATAAACGCGTAGGCCACGATGAGGCGGTTACGCAGGCGCCAGATCAGCTTCTTGATGCCGGTGCGCGCCAGGCGGAAGACCACGACGATGCCGGCGATCCAGGCCGCGAAGGTGATCAGCAGACTGAGACCGGAGGCCGGCAGGGCGTTACCCAGCACGGCGGCCAGCACCACCAGGATGAGAAACGTTATTTCCATGCGCCCGAGCCTGCGATAGAGCGACTTCAGCCATTGGGGCATTCAAATTTATCTTAGCGCGGCGTCGCGGCGGCCTACTTCAGCTTGCCCGCGGCGAAGAGCACGGACTTTTCGAGTGCATCGAGGGCAGAGTCGTACAGGGCTTCGCCATTCGGCAAATCGGGGCGCTTCTGACCCTGCGGACCCAGACAAAAGTCGTGATAGCCGTTCTCGTAGATCTCCAGGCGCACCGATTTACCGGCGGCGGCCAGCGTGTCGTGCAGGGTGATGGCCACGGGCATCAACCGGTCCGCCGTGCCCACCAGGATCAGGACCGGGCTGCGAATCGGATCGATGTTCCTGCGGGAGACTTCGGGATCGGGTTTCAGATTCTTCAATGCATCCGGATCGGGTGGCGAGCCAGGCGGCGGCATGCGCATACCGAGGAACCACATGACCGCCGGCGCGCCCACGATGGCGGCATGCACCGGAACCCGGGACACCAGGTTCATCACCAGGTTCCCGCCCAGGCTGACGCCGTAGAGGTTGATGCGGTCCGCATCGACATAGGGCAGCGCCTTGACGTAGTCGATCACGGCCATCCCGTCGTCGATGGAAGTGATCATGCCGTTGCTTGAGGGCGCCGACATGAGAGACTCATGCTGCCGCCGCGATAGTCCGCAACGGCCACCACGTAGCCCTCTTGCAGGAACCGTTCCCAGACCGGTCCGCCATGATCGCCGCGCGACCAGCCGGTGAGCTGTTCCATGCCGCGGCCGCCTGGCGCGCCGTGGAAGATGATGATGGCCGGATAGTGGCCGCCGCCCGTGGGTTTGCGGATAGCCGCGGCCACGTACAATCCGTCTTTACTCTTGATGTAAGTTTGCTGGACGGGCGAGTCGGCTTCGCTGACTACGTGGATATACTTCGCGGTGGGCAGCGGGGCGGTGCTGCCGGGATTGTGGTGGATTTCAGCGGACGCCAGGGCTGCGCAGCCGAGACAAAGCAGTGCTGTTCGCATATGGTGAACCGAATCCGTACTATAGCGCGCGGCCGCCAATCAAATGATGTAGCCGGACAACACGCGGCGCAGCGATTCCGGAATCTCCACGTCCATTTCGCACGAGTCGCCCGCATAGCGGGTGTTCAGGACACGTCCCAGATCGTGGACCATGGAGATGCGCGCGCCGTCGCTCAGAGGCAGTGAGAGCCGCACGCGCACGATCGGATCGAATGGCAGCACTTCGTCGATGGCGGCCAGCAGCCGGTCGATGCGGTGTCCGAAAAGAGCAGATACGGCCACCGCGCGCCATTCCGCCACCGCGCCGGAGCCCTCCAGCAGGCGGTGGCGAATAGCTTCCACGTCCGGATCGGTCCCCGGCAGCCGGTCTGATTTGTTCAGCACCAGCAGTTGTGGAATGGACGCGGCATCGATCTCCCCCAACACTTTGAGCACCTGGCGGGTCTGCATGGGGGCCTGGTGCGCTGAGACATCCACCACGTGCAGGATCAGCGTGGCTTCCGTGACTTCTTCGAGCGTGGCGCGGAAGGCTTTCACCAGTGTGGTCGGCAGATTTCCGATGAAACCAACGGTGTCGCTCACCAGCACGCGGCGCCGGGAGGGGAGAATCACCGGACGGACCGTGGGATCGAGCGTGGCGAACATGCGCGCGTCGGCCAGCACCGCCGCTTCCGTGATGCGATTGAACAGCGTCGATTTGCCGGCGTTGGTATAGCCCACTAGCGCGATCGTCGGAAGAGGCACGGATTGCCGCTTGCGCCGGTGGAGCGCGCGGCCGTTCCGCACGCCCTCAAGATCGTTCTCGATTTTCTTGATGCGATGGTGAATGCGGCGGCGATCGGTTTCCAGCTGCGTTTCGCCGGGACCACGCGTGCCGATGCCGCCGCCCAGACGCGACATGGCGACCCCGCGGCCCGTGAGGCGCGGCAGCAGGTAATTCAATTGCGCCAGCTCCACCTGGAGACGGCCTTCGCGCGTGCGCGCGCGACTGGCGAAGATATCCAGAATGAGTTGCGTGCGATCGATGACCCGGCAGTCCAGCTCTTTCTCCAGGTTGCGTTGTTGGGTGGGCGTCAGTTCATGGTCGAAGACCACCAGGCCGGCATCCAGCGAACGGGCCAGTTGCGCCAGTTCCAGGACTTTGCCGCGGCCGATGAGAGTGGCGCTTTCCGGAGCTTCGCGCGATTGCGTAACGCGGCCGGCGATTGCGGCGCCGGCACTGGCGGCCAGTTCCGAAAGCTCCCTTAGGGACTCTTCGGCGTCGGCCGGATGCGGGCCCCCGCGGCGGCTCTTCCATTCCACCCCGACCAGGATCGCCCGTTCGGGCGGCGCTTGAGGGGTGGCCGGGATCTAAGCCTCCGGTGCTTCCGCGTGGGCAGCCGCGCTGGACAACGGCGCTCCGGCAGTAGGCCCCTGGCCGGCGCCCTGCGCACTAGCCGTATAGGAATGCGTGGTCTTCAGCGTCACCACCGTTGAAATGGCGTGTTTGAAGATGAGTTGTTCCTGGTTGTTGGTTTCCAAAACCAGGGAATACTTATCAAAGCTTTTGATACGGCCAGAAAGCTTCACGCCGCTCATTAAATAGATGGTGAGTACAATCTTGTCTTTGCGCGCGTTGTTTAAAAAGCTATCTTGAATGTTCTGCGCTGGTTTATCCATGGCTCCCCCAATTGGTTCGGGACCAAGCGGAAAACTCCGAATTGGCAACCATATTGTAACTCGAACGGAGGGGCGCGCGGTGTTCTACTGAAGCGAATTCAATTCGATTTTTCGACCAGCGCCCGAACGCCGATGCGATTCCGCAGGATGAGCGCGGTAACCTGGGCAGGTCCCAGTTTCGCCAATTGCCGCACTTCGCGGCGTTTGCGGAGCATTCGCGGCAGCATGTGCAGGGCCGCCAGATCCGCTCTCAGAATGGTTTGCGCCAATCTCAGCTTGTTGACAAGACCCGGAAAGCGGACCATCTCCCCCTTGCCGCCGGCGGCTGCCCAAAGGCCGCCGGCCAGGCGCAGCGCAAAGTAGGCCGGGTTCCACAGCAGCAGCCTCCAGGGGAACAGCTTGGCGGCTAACAGCACGCGGTTGCGCTCGATCAAAAAGATACGCTCGATAGACCCCGCGGCCAGGCTGGCACCGCGGTGATGCCGCACTACCGCGCCCGGCATGTAGAGGCAGCGCCACCCGGCGATGCGCGCCCGCAGCCCGAGCTCGGCGTCATCGCCGAACATAAACAGATCTTCGTCGAATCCGCCGATGGCGTCCAGCATGGCTTTGCGGTACATAGCGGCGCAGCCGTCGGGCCACAGGCATTCTTCGATCTGGTCGTATTGGCGATGGTCGGTCTCGCCGGTGCCGCGGCCGCGATTCTGGCCGTCCGGATAGATCAGGTGGCCGGCCTTGTCAATGCGGCGGGGATCCTCATAGACCAACACTTTGGCGGCGGCCATACCGATATCGGGCGCCGCATCGAAGGCCCGCCGGAGCTCGGCCAGAAAGTCAGGCTCGGCCTCCGCGTCGTTATTCAGCAGCGCAATAAACCGCCCGCGTGCGGCCTCGAAGGCCTGGTTGTTGGCCGCGCAGAAACCCAGATTGACGGTGTTGGCGATCACGCGCACGCCCAACTCCGCGCGCGCCATCTCGGCCGAGCCGTCGCTCGATCCGTTGTCCACCACAATGATTTCAAAGCTGGCGCCGCGTTGGCGCGCTAACGAATCCAGACAGGCCCTCAGGTACTCGCGCCGGTTCCAGTTGACAACCGCCACCGAGATATCGGGCGGCGGCGCCTCAGCGTCCACGAGCGGCCTGCGTCCGAATAGCGGTCATGCTGTCATGGTAGCCCACGGAACCAGCCGGGCCGGCGCGAGGCGGTCATCCGCCCATGCGGCGCTGTACGCAGCCAGCTCTTCGCATCCGGGTTCCGCGATACTCAGATGCGTCAGTTCCGGGAACAACACGAAATCGGTGCGCGCTCCGGATGCGCGGTACCGTTCGTGATTGCGGCGGATGGTCGCGGGTGCCACGCAAGGATCCTTGCCGCAAGCCACCAGCAACAGAGGCGGGCGGTCATGCTTCAGAAAGTCGACCGCCCCCGCCGGTCCGAATAATTGGCGGAAGATTCGTTGGCTCTCAGGAACCAGATGCATCTCGATGCCTTGAGCTTTACGCAGTGCGGTCTCTGCTCCGTCCGGCGGCGGAGGGCTGAGAATCGGCTGCCAGCGGGATGGCGCTACGACGATCTGCCATACCCGTTTCAGCGGCTTCAGCGAGAAGGACACGGGAGACACTCCGCGCGGCGGGACAGAGCTGATGGCGATGCCCGCGGCGCCCAAACCCTGCGCGAGAAGTTTCTGCACAATGAGACCGCCGAACGAGTGGCCGATGAGCACCGGTGGTTTGGGCTGCGCGCGGATGATCGCGGCGTAGTGCGCTACGATTTCATCGATTCCCACTCTTGCCAGTCGCGGGTCCGGGTGCGCGACCTGCTCGTCCGGGGGACGGCCCTTACAGGGCCAGGCGGGCGTCAGCGTGTTGTAGCCCCGATCCGCGAGAAGCGGCGCGAAGAATCGCCAGCACAGCGGCGTGGCAAACGCCCCGTGGACAAAAACAATAGTGTCCTTGTCTTTCATCTCACTCATATTGTATGGATTTGCGCTCTTTACCGCCACGGTCGGGCGTGGAACTACGCAGCTTGCTCCTTTGTGGCCGCGCTGCATGGAGTTTCGAGGGCCGGGCCCTCCATTTCGGGCTGGATCAGCGAACGGACGACCCGCAACCCGGCCCCGCAGCGGGTACAGGCCACCTCCGCAAGCCCCTCTTCGACGAGCCAGGCTCCTAGCTGATGTCCGCGGACATGCGCGGAGAACACAGCGATTCGCTGTAGCGCTTCCAGTGATCCTGTCTCAGACATGGCGACCCTTTCCAACAGATGGGGGGCGCTCCCTCAACTACGCGACTACATGTCCTTCGAGCGGTTCGGTAAATCCCCCAGGGTTATCTAAATCCGCGGCGAGTCCGTTGAGCCGGACGGCAGGTTTTCAGCGGTTGTTTCTCAGGAGTCTCATTCAATACTTGCGCCCGCAGGCGCTTGACGGCCCGGCACAGGCGAACGTTTAATCCGCTCGCGGAGACACCTCGCTCACGGGCCATCAAGCGCCGGTCGCGCTCTTCGAAATGTGTTTCAATCAGTAATCTCCGGTCGGCTTCGCGCATTTTTGACAGCTCCCGCCGCACCCGCACATGCATTTGTTCGGCGACCAGCAGGCTGTCGAGCGGCGGCTGCCGGTCAACCTGCTCAAGACCGCCCTCGGGCAACGATTCGATCGATCTGGTCTTCCGGCGCGTTTCGTGGGCTACGCGGTCACAGACGCCGCGCACAAAGGATCCCAACTGCGCCGGTTCCCGGACCCGGTCGCCGTCCACCAGGCTGAACACCCGATACAGCGTCTCGTTGCGGACATCCTCTACACATCCATGGTCTCGAAACTGGCCCCGCAGCCTGGCTTCGAGCACCGGAGTCATCGACGAGACGAACGCCGAACACGTATCCGGATCGCGCTGTCTCAATCTGGTCAGATATTCCGAATCGTAAGTCATGACATTCATGGCATTGCTTCCTTGACGCATCAGTGCAGACCCCGCTTATCAGTGGCGCCTTAGCCTTCCTTATCTGGGGTTCACAGGGTATAACGAGATGTGCGGACGATTCCCTTTGCAGGCGGCCCAGTACGGTTAGAAGCCGCGGGAGTCGCGGTGGCGCGGAGCCGGCCGGCTTGGTATACTTGTAGGGATTCACCGGTTCGCCAACGATCCAGGAACATCTATGCCCAAGTTGAAGACCCATAAAGGTGCGTCCAAGCGGTTCAAGAAGACCGGGACCGGCAAGGTGGTACGAAACCATGCGTTTGCCCGGCACATCTTGACCTCCAAGGCGCGCAAGCGGAAAAGGAAGCTGCACAAAGCGGTGGTGGCCGATCCGGCCAACCAACCCTCTTTGCGGCGCATGCTCCCCTATTAGGGACCTACGCGTGTGGACGGTGCGCGTGGCACGTGCCCGATCCGCCGCAAATGACAATTTCAAATAAGGAGAATTAAAACGTGCCCAGAGTTAAACGAGGAACTAAACGGCGGGCGTCGCGCCATAAAACGCTGGAACGCGCGTCGGGCTTTTTTCTAACCAAAAGCAAACTGCACCGGGCGGCTCAGGAAGCGGTCGAGCGCGCGCTCAAATTCGCTTATGTAGGCCGCAAGAATAAGAAGCGCGAATTCCGTGCACTGTGGATTGTCCGCATCAACGCCGGTTGCCGGCAGGCCGGCATCTCATACAGCAAATTCATGCACGGCCTGAAAGCGGCCGGCATCGAACTCGATCGTAAGGTGCTGGCCGAAGTTGCTGCCGGCGACGCCGCAGGATTTGGTTTGCTGGTCGAGAAAGCCAAGGCGGCTCTGGAGGCGGCGGGCTGATGAGTCCGGTGGAACAGGAAACTGACTCGCTGCAGGCATTGGAGCAACGCATCCAGCAAGCTGTGCAATTGGTCGTCCGGCTGCGGCAGGAGAAAGAAGCTGCCGTGCAAGAGGCCGCCCAGGCGCGTGCCGAAGCCGCCAAACTTTCCGATGAAGTGCGGATGCTGCACGCCGAACGCAAGCAGGTGCGCAGCCGCATCGAGAAGTTGTTGGGCCAGATTGACCAACTGAGCGCCGGCTAAAGCCGTGGCCGTAAACTCGCCAGAGAAACGTCCCGTCCGCGTCACCATCCTGAGCCAGTCGTACACCCTGCTCACGGCCGGAGATCCGCGCGAAGTCGAGGAACTGGCCCAGCGCCTGGATGAGTTGATGCTTTCCATTGCCGCCAAGTCTCCCAACGCGGACTCCACGCGCATTGCGGTGCTGGCGTGCCTTCATCTGGCGGACCGGCTGCACAACCTCGAGCACGATCTGAATCAATTGAAGGAGCGGGTGGACCGCAAGAGCGAGGAGTTTGCCGGGTTATTGGAGCAGGCGCTAGAGGGGCAATGACCCTGCGGCCCAGCTCAAGAAAGCGGCGCATGGGTGCCGCGATTCTGGCCGCGTCAAGCTTGATAGGCGCGGCATCGCCATCCTACCGGGCGCAGATCGAAGAGTGGCAGCGACAGCGCGCCGCGGCATTAATGGCCGACGGCGGCTGGCTCACTGTCACCGGCCTGTTCTGGCTGCATGGAGGGGAGAATACATTCGGCCCGGGACCGGCGCACGATATCGATTTGCCTTCCGAACCGGCGTTGCATCGGGGCGGCACATTCGAGCTTCGCGGGGGCAGAGTAATCATGCGCATGGACGGACAGACGCGCGAATTGCGGACCGATTCGAGCGGCAAGCCGGACGTGGCGACCTTCGGCAGCTTGAGCTTGTTCGTGATCCAGCGCGGGGACCGTTACGGCATTCGTCTGAAGGATCTCAACAGCCAGTTGCGCAAGGAATTCACTGGGCTGCGGTATTTTCTGGTGGATGAGGCGTATCGCGTTACGACCCGCCTGGTGCCCGCGCCGAAGAAGATTCCGATTCTCAACGTTCTGGGGCAGGTTCAAGATACTCCCAGCCCTGGGTACGTCGAGTTTGAATTGCATGGGCAGAAATTGCGATTGACGCCGGTCGAAGAATTGCCGGGCGAGCTTTCCTTCATCTTCCGCGACCTCACGGCAGGAAAAGAAACCTACAGCGGCGGACGATTCCTGGACACGAAGTTAGGGGCTGACGGCGAAGTAGTTTTGGACTTCAACCAGGCTTATAACCCGCCCTGCGCTTTTACCCCGTATGCGACTTGCCCCTTACCGCCGAAGGAGAACCGGCTGGCGGCGCGGATCGAAGCGGGCGAGCTGCAGTACGGATCGCACTAGGCGGCCGGCGGGTCAGCTTCCCATGTAGGTCAGGCCAATCGCCACAATATTCCAGGCGACCACCGCGGCGAACCAAAAGTTGAGAAAGACCAGCACGCGCTTGCGATTGAGGAACAGCGCAAAAGCGGCCAGTCCGGCCGCAATAATTTTGGAAATAATGAGGCCGTTCACAGGGCCTGTCTGCAGCAAGTGTCCGATGAAACTGCTGCCTTCCTGCGCGCCAAAGTGGAGACCCACCAGCGTCGTCATTACGTCGAGAACTTGCAGGCCGAGAAACAGGCCAATGGACGGGACCGGAAACTCCCTCGTCATTTCTCGATTATGCTAGCCGGCAGACGCGGACTGTAGTCCTCTTTAGTTAGCCCGCCGCTGATGGCCGGGATGATGGAGATTTCCGCGCCGTCCTCGACAGGTGTCTGCAGGCCACCGGTATCGCGAATATTTTCGTTACCAACGAATACGTTGATATGCTCCCGAATTTGACCTTGCTCGGTTGCCACGCGGTCGCGGATGCCGGGATGCCGTGTCCATAACTCCGCGAGGGCATCCGCCACCGTGGCCGGAGTTGCCTCGATGACGACCTGCCGCTGGCCGCCGGCGAATGACCGCAAGGCGCCGGGTATCAAGAACGCGACCGGCATGCTACCTACCTCTTCCTCGGGGCTTTGTTCTTTTTGGGTGGTGAGCTGCGCCTGGCCGTCCGCGGCGGGCGGCTGGCCGGACGCGCCCCCACCACGGCGGCCTTCACGCACACTATCGGCGGCAAACCATCGAGCAGCTTCTTCCAGGTCTTGCCTTCATCAGCCGAGCCGAAAAGCTGGCCGCTGCGGGTGCCCAGGTAGACGCCGGCCGGGCTCAGCGAATCTACCGTGAGAGCATCCCGCAAGACCGTCTCGTATGCGCCTTTCTGGGGCAAGCCGCGCGCCAGCGCCTCCCAGGATTCGCCCGCGTTGCGCGTACGGTAAACGCGCAGGCTGCCCTCCGGAGCACAGCGGAACTCGTCTGACTCGATGGGCACGATATAGACGCAATCCGGATTGTGCGGATGCATCGCCATGGCGAAGCCGAAATCCGACGGCACCCCATTTGCAATGTCCTGCCAGCATTCGCCGCAGTTGTCGGAGCGGTACAGCCCCCAGTGATTCTGGAGAAACAGGCGTTCCGGACGGGCCGGGTGCATGGCTATTTTGTGAACGCACTGGCCGAACTCAGGATACTTTTCGGGCGTATGGACGACGCGGACACCACGATTGCGCGCCTGCCAGGTGCGTCCACCGTCTTCCGTGGCATAGACGCCTCCAGCCGAAATAGCCACATACATCCGCTCGCTATTTTGGGGATCGAGGAGGATGGTGTGCAGCGTCAACCCTCCCGCGCCAGGCGCCCAGCGGGGGCGATGTGGGTGGTCAAACAACCCGCGGACGAGCGACCAGGTCTCGCCGTCATCCCGCGATTCGTAAAGCGCGGCGGGCTCGACGCCGCAATACATGACCTCCGGTTCGGAGGTGCGGCCCGGACAGACCTGCCAGATATTCTTAAGGGTGGCGCCGGATTCCGCCGGAAAGCGAATGGGCGCGTCCGGCGGGTTGGTCCAGGTCCTTCCATAATCATCACTGCAGCGCAGGAACGCGCCCCAAACGCCCACGTTGGAAGCCCACAGCCGATGGCGCCCTGCGCGGCCGTCATAGGCCATGGCGTACGCTGCCTGACCGTGAAAATACGGGCCGGCGACATCCCAGCGCTCCCGCGACTGCGACCGCAGCAAGAAGACACCTTTCATGGTTCCGACCAGCAGCAGGGTGTCGCCGTCGCGCACCTGGAGATGCTTGATCCCGCGATGCACGGTGGTGCGGAGCCCATGCGGCTCACCCGCGGGCGCCGGCGTGAAAACCGCTGATTGCACGGCCTCGAGCGCCGCCTGCAGTTCGCCGGCACGCTGATAGCGCTGCGCCGGCTCTTTGGCCAGACAGCGTTGGATGACGGACGCCAGACCGGGCGGGATGCGGGCGGGCAGAGGCGGCGGCGCGCCATGCAGGATCGCGTCGCTCAGCTCGAAAACGGTCTGGCCTCGAAACGGCAAGTGGCCCGCGGCGGCCTCGTACAGCATGACTCCCAGCGCCCACAAGTCGCCGCGGTGGTCGCCCGGCTGGCCGCACAGAACTTCCGGCGGCATGTAGGACAACGTGCCGCTGAGCGAGCCGTGCGACTCCAGGTGCTCCAGAGTCCGCGTCACTTCATCCTTGCCGAGGCCCGCCAGACGCCGCGCCAGGCCGAAATCCAGCACTTTCGCCAGGCCTTCCGGGGTGACGATCACGTTGGCGCTTTTCAGGTCGCGGTGGATGACGTTGCGGCCGTGAGCATGGGCCAACGCGCCGGCGATCTGGGCGCCATATCGCATGATCGCCTGATACGCGAGGCCGCTGCCGATCAGCGCACTCAGCGGCTTGCCGTCGATGAGTTCCATCACGATATAGAACTCGCCGTCCACTTCACCGACCTCGTGCACCGTACAGATATTCGGATGGGAGAGAGCGGAAGCCGCGCGCGCCTCGGCCAGCAGCAATCGCTGGGCGTCCTGAGCGAGCCCTTGTGCCAGGAACTTGAGGGCGACATCGCGCTGCAATACCTGGTCCCGCGCACGATAGACCGCTCCCATGCCTCCCTCTCCGAGCTTGGAAACGATTACGTAGCGCCCCAGCACCCTGTCGATCATCGATTATGCTTCCATCTTAACAACGGGGTTAGCAACGCCGTTTGACCGCCGCCTCACCGGGAAGCGATACTAGGAGAAATGCTCCCAACTTCACCACCGGCGGCGTTGTGTGTCCGCAATCTGCGGAAGACGTATAAAGACGTGGTGGCCGTCGACGGCCTGGAGCTCGAAGTGCGCGCCGGCGAATGCTTCGGCTTGCTGGGACCCAACGGGGCCGGCAAAACCACCACCATCGAGATTTGCGAAGGACTGACCACGGCGGACTCGGGAGACGTTGAGCTATTGGGTTTGCATTGGGACTCCGACGCGAAGGAGCTGCGCCAGCGGCTCGGCATTCAGCTTCAGGAGACCCAGCTCGCCGATAAAGTGACGGTGCTCGAAACCATCCGGTTGTTCCGCAGCTTTTTCCGCCATGGTCCGCCGCCGGCGGAGGTGATCGGGCTGGTGCAATTAGATGAGAAGATGAACTCGCGGGTGGGCGGACTTTCAGGCGGCCAGAAACAGCGGCTGGCGCTGGCCTGCGCGCTGGTAGGCGATCCGGATTTTCTATTTCTGGACGAGCCCACCACGGGCCTCGATCCGCAGGCCCGCCGCCAGCTTTGGGACCTGATCGAACAATTCAAGCTGCAAGGCCGTAGCATCCTTTTAACGACACACTATATGGACGAAGCCGAGCGGCTATGCGACCGGGTGGCCATAATGGACCACGGCAAGGTGATCGCACTGGGCACGCCGCGCGAGTTGATCAGCTCGATCGGCGTCGAGCACATGGTGGAGTTTTCCGCGGGCGGCGCGGCCAAAGCCCTGCAGGTCGACCCTTTGCGCCAAATCGAGGGGGTACGCGACGTGTGCCGGGAGAACGGAACAGTGCAGATGCAAGTCACCGAGCTGCACCGCGCGGTGCCTGCCCTGCTCAACGAACTGGCACGCCAGGGCGTGCCGCTGACCGAGCTGCGTACGCACTCGGCAACCTTGGAGGACGTCTTCGTCACCTTGACGGGACGGCATTTGCGCGATGAGTGATGTAACGGCCGTTCCCGAAATCCGAGCTCGCGAAGCAGCGGCCAAGACGCCCCGCGAGACGACCCTGGCGGACCATCCGCTGGTGCAGTTGACGCTCACGCGCTTTCGCGAGTTCCTGCGTGAGCCGGAGGCGCTTTTCTGGGTCTTCATTTTCCCCATCCTGCTGGCCGCCGGTCTGGGGCTGGCGTTTCGCAACCGTCCGGCGGAGGTGTTGAAGATCGCCACCGTTACGCCGGAGCTGGCGCAATCGCTGCGCAAAGACAAGCTGCTGGATGTGCAACTGCTGTCGGGGCCGGCGGCCCAAGAAGCCCTGCGCACCGGCAAGGTCGCGCTGCTGGCCGAGCCGGGACCCACTGGAACGGTCGTCTACCATTACGATGACACCAATCCGGAAGGGCGCACGGCGCGCATGCTGGCGGATCGCGCCGTGGAGCGCGCCGCGGGCCGCGTAGATCCGGTAGGGGCAAGCGACCGGCTGATGCGCGAGCCGGGTTCCCGCTATATCGACTTTCTGATCCCCGGCTTGTTGGGCATGAACCTGATGGGCAGCGCCATCTGGGGGATGGGTTTTGCGATCGTGGATGCGCGCCGCAGAAAGTTGATGAAGCGCCTGATCGCTACACCCATGCCGCGGCACTACTATCTGCTTTCGTTCCTGTTGTCGCGGCTGATCATGCTGGTAATCGAGGTAGGTTTCCTGCTGGGTTTCGGCGTGTTCGTCTTCAAAGTGCCGGCGCGCGGCTCATTTGTCGATCTTGCGCTCCTATGCGTGGTGACTTCGCTTTCATTCGGCGCTTTGGGGTTGCTGATTGCTTCGCGCGTGCGGACCATCGAAGCCGCTTCGGGACTGATGAACCTTGTAATGATGCCCATGTGGATCGTCTCGGGCGTGTTCTTCTCGGCACAGCGGTTTCCCGACATGCTGCAGCCGGTCATCAAGGCGCTGCCGCTGACCGCCGCCATCGACGCGCTGCGGGCCAACATGCTGCAAGGCGCGGGGTTGCCGCAGGTCTCCGGGCAGCTGATGGTGCTGGGAGCATGGCTGGTGGTGTGCTTTCCGGTGGCGCTGAAGCTGTTCCGGTGGCGATAGCCCGCTCTCACTGATTCGCGTAGACCAGCAGATTGCCGTCCCAGGTCGGGACGTAGACTCTTCCGTTGACTACCGTGGGAGTGGCGAAGACGGCCGCGTGCCAGGTATCGTCCGTGTGACCGCAGGCTGTGCCTGTCGAACTGTTCCAGAGGCAGTTGAAGGGCGATGTGGCGCTGTATGCCCACAGGGTTCCCAGCGCCGGCGGCGTAGAACTTTTGCCCGGGTGGGTAGTGACCGCCCAGAGTATGCCGTTGGCCGTTCCGTTGGAAGAGATCGCCAGGCTGCCGCCCGGGTATCCCGAAAGGTAACCGGCGCTGCTCTTGTGCCTGAAGGCTCCATTGCTGAAGGCGTATACTCTGAGATTTTCCTGCCATGGCCAGACAAACAGCATGTTGCTCCAGTATGCCGCGCCATGCACCTCGTGACAGATCTGGGTGTTCGATGTGCACAGGTTCCCTACGGCCGTGAAATAGGAGCCCGGAGAAGCTGGGGTGCTGTAGCCTCCCAGGTTGGTCTGGTCCAGGACGTATCCATAACCGACCTTGTCGATGGTCACGAGCAGGTGTTTGATGACGTCGTTTACGACCGCATCGAACAACAGGACGCCGGTCGTGCCGAAGTCCCAGTCGCTCTGATTGAGCGTAGTCGCGTCGATCGGGCTGGTCTGGGGCGCAAAGTAATCCACGGGAAGCCCGGTAGTGCTGCCCAGCGGGAACTTGAATGCGCTTTCGCTAAGATTCCCGGGAACCCCCGCGATGGGCCCGCTGGATTGAAAGCCGCCGTTGCCGGATGCGAAAAACGCAAAGGCGGTTCCATTTAAGGTATTGCCCGCGGGGCCCTTGCCGGACATCCAGATGCCGCCCCCGTGTCCGCACCAGTTGGGCGCCATTCCTGTCGTAATCGTGGCGTTGCAAGCGGGCAAGTAGCTATTGCCGGTGGATCCGGTATAAGTGTCGGCGAAAGCGAACTGCTGCCGGAGCGTGTTTCCGTCATAGGCCAGCACCCATCCGTGATATTGCGCATTCTGCTCGCTCACGGATCTGCTGAATGCCAGGTAAATCGTGTTGGTGGCAGCCGACTTCAATTGCAACAGCGCGGGGCGTTGCAGATGCTTGGCGGGGTAAAAAGAAATCGTACCCGCGCCCGCATAACCCGTGACACTCGCTCGGATATTGATGGGCGGCACATGGTCGGTTCCATCGGCGAGGTTGAGCGCGTGCAGATAATAGTGGCGCAGGGATTGGGCGTCCAGACAGGCATCCACTACGTACATCAATGCGGCGGAAGCATCGATCACGGGCGTGGAAAGAATCCCCACCGAGGGCAGGTTCGGCGGTGTCGGGATTATCCTGCCGTTCGAACCGCAATCGTTGATGAGGGAACCAACTCCAGTCCGCGACCAGTAAATGGTGAAATTGCCTGGTTGCGGCCCATATGTGTCGGCATCGATTGCATAGACCGAATCGTTCAGCGTGGCGACAAACAGCACGTTGTGGACGCCGCCGCCGATGGTCAAGCCGGAAACATATAGCGGCTGCGCGTAGATGGCTGCGTCGGCGGTGAAGGAGCCGCGCAGTTGAAAGCCGGCGAAGGATCCCGATGGGCTAAGGATCGTTTCGTTGGAGTTAACTCCATCGCGCGCAATATCGTATTGCCCGGTCAGAATACACGGCGGGTTGCCGGGACCACATTGCGCCCACGCCACGCCGCCTAACAGGAAAACTGCCCACCGGCAGATGACCGGTCGGCGCTGTTGGCTCATGGCGGATCCCTCTCAAGGTGTGATCACGTTGATTATAGCGGACGGCGGCGAACTGTCGTTATCCACATCCATGGCAACCACGTCACAGTAGTATTGCGTTGCGGCCGTAGCGGTTTTGTACTTGAAGGACGAGCCGCTGGTAACCGTGCCGACTTTCGTTACGGGAGGCGACGCTGTGTCGCAATACACGTTAAAGCGAGCGAGCGTCAGGCCTCCGCCCTGCGACCACTGCCAGGTCAGGTCGATTTCGGTGCCCGACGGCGTGGTGGCCTTCAGGTTGGTGGGCGCATTGGGCAAGGGCGGTGTGGTAACGGACACCTGCGATGACGGCGGTGATTGGTCGTTGGCCTTATCGGCTGCGACGACATCACAGTAGTACAGCATCCCGGGAGTTGCGCCGCGGTATGTGAACGAGGAAGAAGTGGCAGTGGTGGTGACCGTGCCGACCTTCGTTGTGGGAGGAGACGCGGTGTCGCAGTACACATAGTAATGGGCCACAGGGAGGCCCCCGCCCTGGGACCATTGCCACGACAGCGCGATCTGGGTAGCCGCGGGCGTCTTAGCCTGCAGGTTGATGGGTGGGAGCGGAAGCGGCCAGGTGGTCACGGACACCGGATCGGAAGGAATCGAAGCGTCGTTGTTGGAATCGACCGCCACGACCTCAAAATAATAGGTGGTGCCAGGCGCCAAGGTTCTGTTGGTGTAACTTTGCTGTGTGACGGTCGCCAACTTCGTCAGTAGCCCCGGAACAGTGCCTTCCCAGACCTGGTAGTTCTTCATCTGGAGGCCGCCTGTGGCCGGGATTTCCTGCCATGTCAGCGTGATTTCGGTTGACGATACCGGCGTGGCCACCAAGCTAGTCGGCGGATTCGGCAGGGGAAGGGTGGTGGCCGATGCGAGTGGCGACATTGGTGAATCGAGCCCGCTTTCAACCGCCACCACGCCATAGTAATAGGTAGTCGCGGGGGTCAGGGGCTGACTAATGAACGTCGTCTTGCTGCTCGGCACGGTGGCGAACTGGAGAAGGCCATTCGTTGATGTTCCACTGTACAAGAAGTACTGCGTTAACCCGCTTATGTTACTCGGTGGAGTCCAGGACAGGTTGATTTCCTTGGGCGATACGGCGGTAGCGGTCAGGCTTGTGGGAGCGTTCGCCGAGGTCCTCAGCGTTTGCAGGCTAAACGTCTGCGATAGTCCAGAGTTGTTGTTTGCCAGATCGAATGCCGAGACCTGATAGTTATAGAAGGTGTTCGACTGCAGGTTCAAATCGGTGTATGAAGGTACTGTCGTGGTGGCGATCTGGACGCCGGTGCAAGGTCCGCCGAGCGTCGCGGGCGAGCAGCGATACACGTTGTAGCCGGCTACGCCGACGTTATCTGTGGAAGCTGTCCATGACAGGTTGGTCAAGGCAAATGCGGCTGTACCCGTCAGGCCGGTTGGGACGTAGGGCGCAATAGTATCAGACGGAACCAGTGACGTGTAGAACGCCATGCCGGTCGGGCTGTATTCGGCCACGCTGTTGGCTGCGGACGTCAGGTGATTCTCGGTAGTCAGGATGTCGGCGTTGTCGCAATAGGTGGTTGTACATGTGCAGTTGGCTAAGCCGCCATTGGAAGTCGTTCCACCGAAGGTCTGGTAGGTGAAAAGATAATCCGGGCCATCCTCCGCCACGAACACCATGTTGGTATAGTTAGCCAGATTTTGCATGGTCTGCTGGAAATAAATATCCAGCGGCGCCCAAAAGCTGAAGGGATTGCGGGCGCGGATATTGTCCGCGGAATTGGATTGCCATTCGAGGTCTTCCATCTTCCACAGCCACGCTTCGCTCAGTGAGACCGGTTTCCCTGCCGCCGCCGCCAGGCTGGCGACGGTCAGAATGTTTCCGATCAAACTTCCCGACGAGACGTTGTTGATCGGATAGATGTGCGAATCGATAAAATCCAGGCCCGGCAGCGCCGCGTACGCTGTGACATAATCCGCAATGCTGGAGCCGGATTTCTGCGGCCAGGCGCCAAAACCGGCGCCCAATGTGATTGTGGGAAACGTGGATGCCTGGACCGCCGTGATCTCCCCGGCAACCATTTGCGCCGCCATGGAGGCATTACTCAAGTTTGATTGGCCTGACTGCGCCGCTTCCGTATCAGGCTCTTCGGCCAGCACCAGGTAATCGGGCTGCATCGTCTCCGCGATGGTAGCGGCCATGGTGGCGCGGCCCTGTTGATATACGTCCCAGGAAAGCGTGCTGAAATAAGAGGTCAGGTTGGGCCAACCGGATGCAACGTCATTGGCAAGCAGGATGTCGTTTTCCACGATCAGCTTCATTCCCATTCCGTGAACCGTGTTCGCCACGGTCTGGTAGAAGTCCAAGTAAGGCTTGAGCTGCGTCGTGCCGCCCTGGAAGGGCGCGTAGAGCAACGGAAAGCCGATCTGTATCAGAATCGCCTGTGCTCCCAACGCTTTTTCCTCGTTGAGTTGGGGGATGACGTTGTTTATATATCCGGTGCCCGAGAGCGAAGGCCCGGTGTTGCCATTGGCTACCAGGAGATTGGCGGCGTATAGCGTGGGACCTCCGGATATCGGTGTCCACGTTGGTTGTGCCGTGAGGAGCAGGTTGAAGGCCTGTAGGTCCGTGTTCAGTTCTCCATAAATCGTACTGCAGTATCCCACCGGCGGGTTATCGGCCCTCGCCAGGCGTGGAATCAGTAACGTCAAGGCCACCAATATACAGAGAACGGGATGCTTACTTTTTGACACGGAGTACTCCCTCGCGCACACGCGTTTTGGCTTAGTATCGCCCCTCGCCGGGACAACATCGTAAAGCTCTGGTACACATGCTAGGGGCTTACCCGGGATTGAGTCAATACTCACAAAAGCGGACGTGGCTCGCGTAAGTTTCTGATCATTGGTTATGGAAGTACTAGCAACTGATAGGTTTACCCTCGACGAGATCCCAGTGGGTTCGGGAAGTCCGGCCGGTACAAAGCCGTGGCGCGTCGCGATACTCTGTAGATTACGTGAGCCAGACGCAGAGGGTGCATTCTCAGGATGAATCGGAAACCGCCCAAACGATGCAGGCTGACCAGGTCCACCTCGCCGTAATCATTCCCGCATATCGCCCCGAGCCGGCGCTGCTGGACCTGATCGCCGCGCTCTCGGAAAAATCCATTCCCGCGATTGTGCTGGTGGACGACGGCAGCGGCCCGGATTACGCGGATATCTTTAGCCGGGCGGCCGAATTCCCCAAAGTCCGCCTGGTCCGCCACGCCGTGAACCTGGGTAAAGGCGCCGCGCTGAAGGCCGGTTTCAATTACGCGCTGTGCGAGTTTCCCAACCTGTGCGGAGTCGTCTCTGCAGATGCCGACGGCCAGCACGATCCCGACGATATCGAACATGTGGCGGAAACGCTGGCGTCGCAACCGGACCACCTCATTCTGGGCACGCGCACATTCGGCGGGGAGGTTCCCTGGCGAAGCCTAGCCGGCAATGTGATCACGCGCACGGTCATGCGGGCGTTGGTGGGCCAGCGAGTCTCGGATACCCAAACGGGCCTGCGCGGCATCCCCGCCTCGTTATTGCCCCACCTATTGCGCACCGAATCCAACGGCTACGACTTCGAGCTGGATATGCTCATCGCCGTGCGCCAGCAAGCCATCCACATCACGGAAGTGCCCATCCGGACCATTTATTCGCCCGGAAACCGGACGTCGCACTTCAACCCGCTGATCGACTCCATGAAGATTTACTTCGTGCTGCTGCGGTTCAGTTGGGTTGGGCTGATGAGCGCATTGCTCGACACGCTGATTTTTTACCTGGCGTACCGGCGGTTCGGAAACCTGGCTGCCTCGCAGGCCATCGGGCGGGTCATGTCGGTGGCGTTCAATTATTCTATGGTCCGGCGGACCGTCTTCTTCTCGAAGCTACGGCACGCCGCGGTGCTGCCCAAGTATCTCCTGCTGGTCTGCTTGAGCGGGACGGCTTCCTACGCGGGCATCCAGTTGTTGAACACTCAGTTTCACATCCGGACGCTGCCCGCCAAGCTGTTCGTCGAGACCCTCCTGTTCTTCGCCAACTTCGCCATCCAGCGCGATTTCATTTTCGGTAAAAGCCTCTCGCCGGATGGGAATGAGGAAGCCCAGCCGCGCTGGATCGACGGTTTGCCGCGGTGGATACCGACCGCGGTGTTAGCCGCCGTGGCCATAGCTCTGCTCCTGATCGTGGTGCACGGTTTGCGCGGCGGGTTCCTGCAATGGGACGGTGGCTGGACTGGAATCGGCCGCCGGCGCCTGATCCACTATGCCTGGGTGTTTTGGGCAGCCAGTATGACGATTCTGCTGGTGGGTCCCCGTTACTATGCGTCCATCGTGGCGTTGCTGATCACCGCCGCGACCGCCGCGGCGCTGGGACCGCTGGCGCTTCTGGCCGTGGCGTTCTTCCTGATTTCGTCATGCGCGCTGGGGTCGAAGCTGTTTACAAACGACGACTCCGCCGAGAGCCAGCTCTGCGCCACGCTGGTGGGTGTGGCCGTCTACATCTTTCTGATGACCTTCCTGGCGCGGCTGCCAGTGAACTATCCGGCGGTTTATCTGCTCTTGCTGGCGATCCCGGTAATCGCCGATTTGCGCGGCGTCTGGCGGCGATTGGTTGCGTGGACGGCGCCCCTGGTGCGGCCGGTGGCCCGTCCCCGGCGGCTGGCCGCGGCATTCGCGCTGCTGGTGTTCGTCCTGGGAATGCATTGGCTGATCCTTCCGTTACCGGAGGCGAGCGCCGACGGGCTCGCCATGCATCTTGCGATACCGGTCAATCTCTCACTGCATCATGTGCTGACCTACCGGCCGGAGCGCATCTTCTGGTCCGTGATGCCGATGGGAGCTGATTGGTGTTACTCGATGGTTTACCTGCTTGGGGGCGAGTATGCCGCGCGGCTTCTGAACTTCGCGATGCTGTTGCTGGTGGAGGCCATGCTCTATCGCGCGGTGCGCCGCTGGGTGACGCCAGCCGTGGCCTTCCTGGTTCTGGCGCTGTTTGCCAGCTCTTCTCTGGTGGGACTGGCTACCGGCTCTCTTTTTGTCGAAAACTTCCAGGCCGCCCTGATTGTGGGCATGGCGATGTCGATCTGGCGTTTCACTGAAACTGCCGGCCGGCGATTCCTGTTTGCGGCGGCGGTGCTGGGCGGTACGACTCTAGCGGTCAAGCTCGGCAGCGTGGCTTACTTGGCCGCGGCGCTTCCTGTGGCCGCCATCGAGATCGGCAGGCAGTGGCGACAAATGGGCTCCCGGCGGGCGCTGGTTTGTGTCGTCGCGGTCTTGTTGCTGGTCGCGACTGCGTTGCCCACATATGCCATTTCCTGGCGGCTGACTGGCGACCCGGTGTTTCCATTCTGGAACCAGAGGTTCCCATCGCCCCTCGTGGATCGCTCAGTAGATTTCGTGGACCATCGGTTCCAGCAACCACTCCGTCTGGCTACTCCATTCGATCTGACCTTCCGTACCAACCAGTATTATGAAGGGCGCCCAGGCTCTATCGGTTTCCACTACTTACTGCTTATCCCGCTCGGATTGCTGGCGCTGCCGCTGGTGAAAGGACGTTTGGCCGGTTTCGCGGCATTTCTGGCGGCCGGCGGTGCGGTGATGGTGCTTAGATTCTTGCCCAACGTCCGCTATCTGTACCCGTCTTTGCCACTGGCCATGGTGCCGTTGGCGGCGCTCCTTGGATGGCTGGCGCCCGGCGGCCCACGGCGCCTGTTGATCGCGCTGGTGCTAGCGTGCGTGGGGCTCAATATCTGGTTTCTGCCGTCTTCGGGCTACAATCATGGCGATTTCTATGAGGGCTCCCCGTTCTCGCGAGCCATGCGTCAGCGGTATATTCATACAACTGCGCCGATGCGCGAGATCGGTGAGTACATGAACACAGAGCATCCAGCCTCACCTGTCTTCTTGACCAACGGCAACGAGTTGGCGGCATTCCAGGCTGAAGTGTACTCCGCTGGCTGGCACCAGGCAGGAGTGCGGGCCCGTCTTCAGCTTGCGCTTACCTCTCAGGAAATCCTGGACATCTTCCATCAATGGAACATTCACTACGCGGTGGCGCCCAAACCCGGCTCCGGCGAGGCTATCGCCCTGCCTACCTTACGCGATTTAGTGGAACGCTGCGCCACGCCGGAATACCAAGCCTCCTGGCTGTACCTGGTACGTCTGAATGACCAGTGCACCCCGATGGAACACCCGCCATTGCTGGCGTTGCCGGGATGGTACGACGACAATGATCCGGCCATCGCTTACCACGGGCCATGGACACTGGATATGGCATGGCCGAGCACCGACCGACATACAGTGACTTACTGCAATATTCCTGGTTGCCAGGTACGCTTTGCGTTTCGGGGCGAATTCTTGATGTATGTTTACACTAAGGCGGCTAATCGAGGCCGGGCGGATATCATCATCGATGGCACTCACAAGGACACGCTGGATTTTTACTCCAGCCAGACGCAGTGGCAGGCTGCGACAATCTTCGCCCACCTGGGTCCCGGGAACCATCTTGCTGTGATTACGGTACTGCCGGACAAGAGCCCGCAGGCGTCTGATCGATTTGTCGATGTGGACGCCTTCCGTGTCCAGTAATCCCATGGACGTAAATACCGTCAGCAGGCGGGTGGAGATGGGCGCCGGTCTGGCTCTGTTTGCATGGTTCCTTTACCTGGTGCGCCCCGGTCTGGCATCGTGGTTTGATGCCGACGATTTGATGAACATACACATTTATTGGTCGCGCCCGTGGTCCGCATTGATCAAGGCCAACCTGGCCTTCTGGTCGAGTTTTTACCGCCCGGGAGGTGGCTTGTTCTACAAGCCCATTTATGCGTTTTGGGGCTTCCACCCGCTTCCGTACCGGATTGTAGTGCTGGTGCTGTTGTGCGTGAATTTCTTTTTGCTTGCCTTGGTAGTGCGGCAGCTCACCGGCTCGCGCTGGTGCGCGTTGATGGCGCTGCTGCTAGTGGGAATCAACCCGACTTTCGCGTCCATTTACTTCGACACCGGTAACATCTACGACATTCTGGCGTACCTGTTCGTATGGCCGGCCTTCCTTCTATACGTGCGCTGCCGCGCTGCGGGGCATTTGCCCGGCTGGAGACTGTCGGCAGGCCTGCTATGCCTGTTCGTGCTGGCGCTCGATTGCAAGGAGATCTCGGTCGTGCTGCCAGTGGCCGTGGGGCTCTACGAATTGTTCTGGCATCCCCCCGCATCCTGGAGATTGGCCGTATTATGGCGCTGGGTCCGCCGCGAGGGCCGTTTCGCCGCCATCGGCGCGGTACTCGACGTGGTCTTCGTAGCCGGCAAGCGGTATGGCCCCGATTCGTTGTGGACCAAAGATGCGTACCAACCACACTATTCGGGCGCAGCTTATCTGAAATCGCTGGCCCACTACCTCCAAATGTTGATTCACGAGCCGGTGAACATTACTCCGCTGGGGATTGCGGCGATACTGGTGGCCATGCTGATCTTCGCCGCGATCATTCGACGGCCGTCTCTTTTGTGGGGCGTCGCATTCGTGTTGACAGGTGTGCTGCCGCTGGCCTTCATTTACGAGCGCGGCGGATTCGCATACCTGGTGCCGTCAGTGGGGTGGGCGGTTTACGTCACCAGCCTGCTGGACTGGCTGCTGGAGAAAGCGGCCGGTCGCCGGATCGGGTTGCGCCGCGCGGCCGAAGCTCTCGTGCTGGTGGCACTCTTTGGCGTCCTGGCGCCCTGGCAGCGCAAATGGATATTCATGAGCGCCCATGCGGCACACGAGATACAGGGATGCTTCCTGAGCTACACCGATCAGATTCGCGCATTGATTCCCGATCCGCGCCGCGGCGCTCGCATCATGTTGCTCTCCGACGCCGATCACCGCGATGATTGGGACACCTACTTCCTGGTGTTCCTTATCTATAACGACCCCACCCTAACCGTTCACCGCGCCAAAGTGTACAACGACTACCACGCGCCATTCATCCGGTCCAGCTACGACTATTTATTGGATTGGAAAGACGGTAAATTCGTGTTGGTCAGCCCGTAGTCCCCGGTCGAGAAAAGCAAGCATCCCGCAGATGAGTATACCCACAACCAAGAAGCAGCCACCCAACAGGACCGACAACGGGCGGTAACTGACTTCGACCGCATGGCTCCCCCGAGGAACCGCCACGGCTTGCATCGCGCCGTTCGACTCAAAAAGCGGAACACTGCGGCCGTCGACCTTTGCGCCCCAGCCCGGATAGTAGGTATCCGAGATGATCAGGAAGCCATCGCAGGCCAGCTTCGCATCGAAAGTCTGTCTCGTCGCGGTGAACCGTTGAATCGTGAGCTGGTCGTCCGCGCAGCCGGGAGGAGTTTGAGTCACGGCGGGCGGCGGCGCCCCGGGTTTCACAATCCAAGCGGCGCTATGCAGTTGACTGAGATTGCCCTGCACCATCTGTTTCCCTGTGGCGGTGTCTTTGACCGCCAGCAGTTGATGAACCACCCAGGCCCTGGGAAAGACGTCGGGATTGAGATAAACCTTCATTCCGTCAGGGCTGGAATAAACTTCCGTTTGCGACGGCGCCGTTGGTTTGCGGGCGACCGTGTAGCGGACGCCAAACAGCTTGCGGACATTCTCAGTCCAGGGGTCGGTCGAAAACATATTGGACGTGACGCTCGCCAGTCCGCCATTCAGGGCATCCAGGCCTTCAAAATCGGCCCAGTTCGACACGATCTCATTGCCGTCGGTTTCGATCCGGAACGGGGCCGGCTGAGCTTTCAGGTAAGCAGCCACATCCTGGTGACCGCGCAGGTGATTGACCGGTGCGACTCTGTCCGTCTGTTCGTGGTTCGGCCACGTCACCCCGAAGTTGGATCCGAGTTCCAGCATCGAGAGCAGCACGCACAGAGTAGCGGCCAAGCTATGCGAAACGTTGTTGCGCATGGCTCCATACAGCACCGCGGCGAGGAGGAATGCAGTGACGACAATTAACCCGGTGTGATCGTCGAAACCGATGTGACGGACGATGGCCAGAACCAGCAGCACACCCCCCAAGCCGCTACCGAATATCACCAGGATCCGCACATAACGGCGTAACGATTCATCGGCCGCATGGATCTCGTCGAGGCCGAACGCAGCCAGCAGGGAGCAGCCCAAACCGAACAGGTAAACGGCGGTAGCGGGGCTCCGTGCTTTTTCGACGAACGGGACCACCGCGTACAGCAGTCCCTGAAGTATGCTGATACCTCCCAGCGCGTACAGGTATCCGGCCAGGGCCAGCGCGGCCAGGAACCGCACGCGCCAGTCGCGCCAGCACCTCGCCACGCCAATCAGCGACAGGGCGAAGGCCACCAGGCCGACAAACATCGTGGCATAACGCGCGATCTCCGGATCGATGATTCCCACTACCGACAGCGGACCCAGCGAATATTCGGCGTGCACTGAATACGGAACCCGGTGCGACCAGTCGAGCCCCTCCGGCACGCCCGCAAAGCGGATTGCAAGGTGGCCGTATTCCCAGGCGGGAAGCAATTGCAGCGCCCCAATCAGAAAGAGCGTGAGACCACTGAGGGCAGCCAGGCCCGCGAGGCGCGTACGGGCGGTCTTCATATGGAGCCAGGTCCAGATATAGAATGCCGCCGCTGCCAGCGTGATATAGATGGGCACCTGGTGATGCCCGCTGAGCCAGCTCATACCCAGCGCAGCACCAGCCAACGCGGCATCCGAGCGCCTGCCGGTGGTGCGCACGCGAGTCAGGAAGAAGAAAACGGCCGGGCCCCAGACCGCGCCATTCATCATCTGCGGCCAGTCGTAGAAGCTGAGAAAACATCCGAACGAGAATACGAAGGCGGCCAGCAGGGACGCGCGCCGGGACCGGCCCATGCTGCGCGCCAGCCCATAACAGAAAAGCGCAGCCATGAAGTGTATCGCCACCAGATACCAGGCCAGCGCGGCTGCCGCGATATGATGACGCCGCAGCGGGAGACTGAAGAGGAGCCAGTTCAATGGGTAGGCTGCGCCCGGCTGCCCTTGCCCCAGCAGCGGTTGCCCCGCCCACAGATGCGGGTCCCACATGGGGAATGTGCCGCTGTGCCACAGCCGGGCCTCGGCTTCGAACCAGGGCAACACTTGGTTGGCGAGATCCGGACTCCACATCCATTCATACTGGTGCGTCAGAACGATTTTCCAGCAGAAGGCGATGACGATCGCCAGGATCAGTACGGGGATGCGTAACCGCGCAAGGATACCAGCAAGGTGCGTCCGGGCCATGGAATTTGAGGGCGGCGTTTTTTATATGAGCTCAACCGAGTATACATCCGTGCGGGCGCGTCAATTCACAGCCATGGTCACAGTGTTTAGCCCGGCGGTGCCGCCCGCGCTGATCGTCACCGGCACGGCATTCCCCGGCGAGATATTCGCCGGCACCTGAACGTTGATCTGCATCAGTCCGGCCACGTATCCCGGGGCCGCGCCCTGGTAGCTGACGGTGGAAGGCTGTCCTCCGATAGTCACCGAAACAGGAGCCAGCGAAGTCGGCAGATTCGCCGCGGGGATTAGTGTGCCATCGACTATCGTCTGATTGAGCAAGCCGGTGCCGGTGGCGTAAACCGACACGTACCCACCGCGAGCCGCGGGACGGCTGGGGGAATTGAGGGAGTAGTCGCTATTCAATATGGCGCCCTGCCCGGATGTCCCCAATGCAAAAATCCCTGGCGCGGCAGTTCCCACCGGCAGTGTTTCCGAGAACCTGGTGCCGTCGGGGGCGGCGACCTGCAACAGCGTAGTGGATTGGCCCGCAATGCCAAAGGGCGCCACCGTATTGATCTGGCCTTGCGACGCATACAGGATCGGCGCCGGGTTGCCATCAAAGAAAACCGTATACCCGCCACGGGATGTTGCGATCCTTCCCTGCGAATCCAAAATCGGCCCTAAGGGAGACGCGGGTCCGATCCCGTTGCCGAAAACACTAATCAGCTCACCGGGCGCGACCGTGGAATTTGTGAAGCTCGCGGAGCTGACTACCGAAACGATTCCGGGAACCTGCAGCAATCCATAGACTACGACCTCTTGCGAAGCCGTCGCTACGTAGACCTTCCCGTTAGCCACGGTGGGATTCGCGAATTTGACGAAGTTGCCCAAAGTGTCACGGCTGCCGCGCATGGAACTGTTCCACAATTCCTGGCTCACATTCAGGGCGTCGAAGGCGTGCAACTCACCCGGCGCGGGCAGTGTACCCGGATTAACCGAAGTGGCCCATAACACCCCGCTGCCGGCCACGTACGGGTTCGACGATATGGTCATGCCACTGAACGGCAGAGAACTCTTCGCATTAGCGTTGGTTGCCACGGCGGTGGTGTTGAATGCGTTATTTTGCAGCTTAAACTCGCGGACCGCATCCAGATAGCCCCAGAGATAGAAAAGAGGGCCGGCCGGCCCGTTCCACAGCGCTGCGTTGAAGATGGCGAACTGATTGTTGGGAACGGCTTGAAAGGTCTGCAAGACTCCGGCATCCCCGTCGACCTCGCGGCCCATGTTGGTGCGATCCGCCAGCGCCACCAGGCCCGCCTTGCCGCCCGCAATCAGCAGATTAGTTCCCGGCACCAGGATGGGACCGCTGGAGCCGAAATCCAGGTCCTCGCTGGTCCATCCGGCATATTCGGCGGGCGTGAACCAATCCGCGACGCTCAGCGTGGGAGTGAGACGCAGCACACTCTCGCCCCAGGACATCACGCCGTCATAATTCCCGTTTCCAGTCGAGCAATAGATGTTTCCTTGCGGATCGGCCGCCAGGCCCCGGCCGCCTTGCCAGATGGCCGAACCGGCCGTAGAGGGCGTGGTGTTGAAAACGGCGGTCTGTTGGGTGAGGTCGGCCGAGTCATATGCCACGATCCAGCCGTGCCAGGGCGGGTAATCGCCATGAGAGCCAAATCCAACGTACACCGTGTTGTTGGCCAGCAACAGTCCGGGCCTTTGCAGGTGGCTGCCGGCCTGCAAGGGGAGTACACCATTAGCCGCATCGCCCGTGCCTCCCCAACCGGTCCCGGGGACGCCGGCCTGGATTTGAACGGGCCCATTCAGTTTTTCGGCTCCGGTCGTAAGGTCCAGCGCATGCAAAAAGAAAACCGGATCCCCGGCGGCCGGGGTTTCGTTCACCAGATAGATGGTATTGCCGGCGCGATCGATTACGGGCGTGCTCAAAACTCCGATCTCGTTCAGGATGTCGGTGTAATTCACACCCGGTAGGCTAAAGGATGCAGGGTCAACGGATGTCCCCAGATTCAGATGCCAGAGGGGCGCGGTTCCGCCGGAGGCATCTGCATCGAAGGCGTAGATGCTGTTGTGCATGGTGGCTACGTAGAGCACGTTGCGTACGCCGGTTCCAGGAATGTTCAAGGAATGCACGTAGAGCGGCTGGGCATATACTTCGCCGTCCACCGGGTAGGAATACAGCTTGCCGAACCGGTCCGGAGTAACGTTGCCGGCATTGAGGATCCACTCGTTCAGGTTCGCGCTGGTGCGGTTGTTGTCGTAGTTCGCCGTCAAAACGTCCACTTGGGCGCGCGCCGCGCCGGCAGACAGAAAGAGGGCCACAGCCATAGCTCGATTCATAGAGTTGATGATTCCGTTACGGCAAGCCAAACTGAGAAGCATACAACAGGCTACCGGAATGCTGTCAAGGTTACTGGGTTATACTGCCCGATAAGGAGGAAAAATGCTGACTCGACGGGGTTTTGCGGTACATATCGGTGCTGCCGTGGCGGCCGGACGGATGCTGCCCGAAATGGCCTATGCGCAGCGCGCCATGATCTCCGGCGATCTCCCTAAGGACATGGTGTGGCTCAACGCCAACGAGAATCCCCTGGGACCGCCGAAGTCTTCGCTAGCGGCCATGGCGGAGGTGCTGGCGTCGTCGGGCCGGTATCACTATCAGGAGGTGCGCGACTTTTACGCGGCGCTGGCGCGCAGCGAGGATCTGCAGGCCGACAACATTCTGGTGGGTTCCGGATCGAGCGAAATGCTGCACGCCGCCGTGGATGCCTTTACGGCGGCCGACCGGCCAATGATCGTCATGCATCCGACCTACGAGGGTCCGCCGGAAGTGGCGCGCTCGATGCACCGGCAGGTCATCCAGGTGCCGCTGCTGCCGGATTATTCCGCCGATGTGCATAAGCTCGCCGATTCCGCGGAAAAGTCGCATGCCGGGTTGATTTACATGTGCAACCCCAACAACCCCACCGCCTCCATTACGCGAAAAGCGAACATCGCCTGGCTGGTACAGAACCTCCCGGCCGATACTGTTTTGCTGATTGACGAAGCGTATATTCATTTCGGCGAGTCCGTCGATCTGGAAACGGCGCTGCCTTACGTCCGGCAAGGAAAGAACGTGGTGGTGGCCCGCACTTTCTCCAAGATCTACGGGATGGCGGGCGTGCGCGCGGGATTTGTGTGCGCCCCCGCGGGCTTGATTGAGCGCATGAGGCCATTTCGGAACAACGTGCTCTCGATCATCGCGATGCGCGCCGTGCTGGCGGCGCTCAACGAATCGCATACCCTCGTCCCGGAGCGCCGCGCCGTGAACTCCCGCGTGCGCCGCGAGTTATGCGGGTGGCTGCGCGAGCGCCAGCTGCCCTTCATAGAAACCCAGGCTAATTTCATGATGATCGATGTGGGCCGCAACGCCCGCGATTTCATTACCAAGATGCCGCCAATGGGCGTGGCGGTGGGCCGCCCATTCCCGCCGCTGGACAATATGCTGCGGGTCACCATCGGCACCGATCAGGAGATGCAGAAATTCCGGGACGTCTTTTGGCGCGTTTATAAAGCCTGAAACCGTTCTGCGGTCCGGCTTAGCGTACTGCCAGCAGCACCAGGAACAACGCCAGGATGGCCAGATCGGCGATCAACCCGGCCTTGTTCTGCTGCAGCTCAATCAGCTCGCTGGTTTTTCGAAGTGAGCGCATCGCAATCCCTCGCTGTATGACGCCAGCACGCTCCACGCGGTTGCACCATGTTACAGCATCCCGGTACCAGCGCCGCCACCGGACTTACGCAAAAGCAAAAACTCGGCAGGGGTTGCTTGACTTTCAGATAAATCTAATCCTATCATGTGGTTGAACACCTGAGCGGGGAATGCGCTCCTGCGATCTCCGGGAGGCCCATTTTGATTAAGCTGGACATCATCAACGAAGTTGTGAATAAAACCGGCATTACCAAGACCAAGGCCGAAATGGCCGTGGAAACCGTTTTCGAGTCCATGAAGAAAGCCTTGGAACAGGGAGATCGTATCGAACTGCGCGGCTTCGGAGTCTTCAACGTGAAGCCCCGCAAGACCGGCATCGGACGCAATCCGCGAACGGGCGCGGAAGTCTCCATCCCCCCTGGCAAGGCGGTACGCTTTAAGCCCGGCAAGGAACTGCAAACATTGCAGTAAGCGCCGGGGATAGATAATCGAATTGTGTCCCCTCAGGATTATTCGGCGGCTGCGTACCCCGCCTGCGCGGAGAACGGGAGTGGCTTCCGGTTCCCGAGGTCGCTCGTGCGGGCCCATGAGCGCTACTGGCTGCACGGATTGCTGTTCCTGGTCACGCTGCTCTCCACCACGGTAGTCGGCTCCGCCCTGCAAGCCGATTTCGATCGCAGCCTGCCGTTTGACGTCGAGCACTATCTCTATGCGTTCGTCAATGTCTGGAGCCATCCGGCGCTCGTCTGGCAGGGTCTGCCTTTCTCACTGACGCTCCTGATCATCCTGCTGGCGCACGAATCCGGCCACTATCTGGCCTGCTTGTACTACGGCGTGGATGCCAGTCTGCCATACTTCATTCCGGCGCCTACCCTGATGGGAACTTTCGGGGCATTCATCCGTATCCGCTCGGCCATCTATTCCAAACGCATCCTGTTCGATATCGGCGTGGCAGGACCGCTGGCCGGTTTCGTATTCCTGATGCCCGCGCTGGCGGTGGGTGTAGCTTTCTCCAAGGTGATTCCGGGTATCGGACACCAGGGCGACATTCAGTTCGGCACTCCCGGGCTGCTCTGGATCCTGCAAAAAGCCATCTTTCCGGGCATTCCCGCAGCGGACATCTACCTGCACCCGGTGGCGCGCGCCGCCTGGATCGGAATCCTGGCCACGGCTTTGAACCTCCTGCCTATCGGCCAGCTCGACGGCGGCCACATCCTGTACGCGCTGGTTGGCGACAAACACAAGCTGCTGTCGAAGATCTTCATCGTCGCCCTGATTCCGCTGGGCTTTCGCTGGTGGCCCTGGTGGTTGTGGGCCGTCGCGCTATTCATCCTGGCACGGCGTCATCCTGTCATCGTGGATCCCTACGACATCGGCCCCGGCCGGAAGTGGCTGGCGCTGGTGTCTCTGATCGTATTCGTGCTCTGCTTCACGGCGGCTCCGGTGATCGAGGGCGGCCCCTGATCGGGACCCCATGAAGATCACCGCCACGATCATCACCCTAAATGAGGAACGTCATATCGCCCGCGCAATTGAGAGCCTGCGTTGCTGCGACGAAATCCTGGTTCTGGACAGCGGCTCGGCGGACCGCACCACGGAACTCGCCGAAAACCTGGGTGCGCGGCTGCTCGAGAGCCCGTGGCGCGGCTACGCAGGTCAGAAGAACTGGGCGGCCGAGCAAGCCACCCACGACTGGATCCTGTCTATCGACGCGGATGAGGCCTTGAGCGAGGCGCTCGAAGGCGAGATCTGGAACCTGAAGAAGAACGGTCCGAAATTCGACGCCTACACCATGCCGCGCCTGGCGCAGTATCTGGGCCGCTGGATCCTGCACAGCGGCTGGTATCCCGACCGCAAGGTCCGGCTGTACAACCGTCAAAAAGCTAAATGGGTCGGCGATTTCGTGCACGAAAGCGTGCAGGTACACGGCCGCACGGGCCGCCTGGAATCGAATCTGCTGCACTTCACGTGCGATTCGCTTTCCGAGCACCTGAAAACCATGGACCGCTACACCACGCTGGCGGCCGAGGAACTGGTCTCGCGCAAAACGCCGGTTGGCTGGAGCCACCTGATCGTGGACCCCTGCTGGACCTTCCTGAAAACTTACTTTTTGCAGAGCGGATTTCTGGACGGCATCGAAGGGCTTACCATCGCTTACATGGCGGCACTTTATGCTTTTCTGAAGTACGCCAAAGCGCGGAATATGACCTCGGGCCGATGATGAGAGTCCTGCATATCGATTCCGGACGCGAAATGCGCGGGGGCCAATGGCAGGCCCTGCGCCTGATCGCAGGCCTGCGCGCGGAAGGCGTGGACTGCACGCTGCTCTGTCGACGCGGCTCGCCGCTGTGGGACAAGGCACGTACCGGCCGTTTGGACGTCCGCCCGCTGGGGCTATGGGCCGTCCACAAGCTCTCCCGGCAGGCCGATTTAGTCCACGCGCACGACGCGCGCTCCCACACGCTGGCCGCCGTCCTGGCCCGCGCACCGCTGGTGGTATCGCGGCGCGTGGCTTTTCCCATTCATTCGCGATGGAAATACGCCCGCGCCGAGCGCTACGCCGCCGTGTCCCAATTCGTAAAGCGCGTCCTGATGGACGCCGGCGTGCCCGAAGGGAAGATATCCGTGGTCTACGACGGAGTGCCGCTGGGCGAACCGGCGCCGGGCGGCGACAATATAGTGGCGCCCGCCAGCGCGGACACTCTGAAAGGAGCGGCACTGGCGCTCGACGCGACGCGGCGCGCGGGCGTGGATCTGCTTCTTTCTAGCGATTTGGAATCCGACCTGGCCAGTGCGCGGCTGTTCCTGTACCTGACGCACTCGGAAGGTTTGGGCTCCGCGATCCTGCTGGCCATGGCGGCCGGAGTCCCGGTGATTGCCAGCAATGTGGGCGGGATCCCCGAGATCATTCGCCACCGGGAGAACGGGTGGCTGGCGCAAAACGAACCTGAGCCCATCGCCGAGGCGCTAAGGGAACTGCTGGCTGACCAGCCGATGGCCCGCAGGCTGGCTGCGTCCGGGCGGCAAACCGTGGCGGAGAAGTTTTCACTCAACCAAATGATTCACTCGACCATCGATCTATACCGGCAGGTGCTCTCTTGTTAGAGACCTGCCTTGCATTTATGTTCGGCCTGCTGATCGGCAGCTTCCTGAACGTGTGCGTCTACCGGCTGCCGCAGGACCTCTCCGTAGTACGCCCGCGTTCATACTGCCCTGCCTGCCAGCATCCCATCGCCTGGTACGACAACATCCCGTTGGTAAGCTTCGTGCTCCTGGGCGGCCGTTGCCGGCACTGTAAAGGGTCGATTTCGTTCCGTTATCCCGTGGTCGAGTTGATGACAGGCGCGCTGTTCGCCCTCTTCTTATGGCGGCTGGGTCCGGGCCTGCCGGCCTTCAAGTATTGTCTCATCAGCGCGCTTTTGGTGGGATTGAGCTTCGCCGATCTGGAAGCGCGCATCCTGCCCGACGAGTTTACTTTGGGCGGCGCCGCGGCGGGCCTGGTGATGGCCTGGTTCGTGCCGGTGAAGGATGATATCGCCCAGGCAGCCCTGTGGCTCGCGGGCGCCCGTTGGAGCCCGCATTGGGTATCGGTAGCGGAAGCCGTCATCGGGGCGGTGATACCCGGCCTCTTTCTGTGGTGCGGCGGCTGGCTCTATTTCAAGTTGCGCCACCGCGAAGGGCTGGGGCTCGGTGACGTCAAGCTGGTGGCCATGGTGGGGGCGTTCCTGGGACTGCACGGGGCGCTGCTCACCCTGATCGGCGGGTCGCTGGCGGGTTCTCTGATCGGCTATGGGTACATCCGGTCGACGCACAAGGACCCGGCTACCTACGAGTTACCGTTTGGCACTTTTCTTGGGCTGGCCGCAGTGGCAGTCTCGTTCGCAAGCTCCACCTTGCATTGATGTGACAGGCCTGTCACACCACCACCGCCACGCGTGTCATCGCCCTCCCTAGTCCTACAATTACGGCGCTTGTATTTGCAATAACATAGGGGTTCCGTATCGCTTGGCAGCCGATTTGCATTTGACCAGACCGGAGAACGCCATGCTTCCTCAATTACCGATATCCGAACGAAGACTGACAACCACCGCACGGTTCATGCAACACAGTGTGTGGCTGCTGTTCATCATAGCCGCGGGGCTGATCCTGGTAGTACGCGGCGGCGGCACGCTGCGCACCGGATCAATCTGGGTACTCGGTTGCGCGGTTTTGGCTTTCATATTCTCCTTTGCCCTGCGCGACGCTGTCCGCAAAATGGGACACCGGAACACTGAAGACCGCCTGGTGAACGACGTGAAGCACTACCTGCAGGCGGAGCCGGCTGCTCCAGCCACGGCCCCCGCTGTGGCGGCCCTGCAACCGGCCGGTTGCCCGGGCGACGCGTTCGTTCCGACCAAGGCCGCCGATTTCGTGCAGGAACGCGCCGCCGAGTTGATCCTGGACGCAGACCTGGTCGTGTTCGATGCGTTTCCGGTCCGCAAGTCCACCTGTGTCAGATGGAGCGCCGGGGCAGTGCTGGTGCCAGCGGAATCCGCCTGTTAGCGCGCCGCTCGGCGCCGCTTCTTGGCTGTGCTCGCCCGCTGCTTCCTCGGCTTGCCCACCGTGCCCGGATCGGCGGGCTTGTAGCCGAGCGTTTTGCTCACCGCATCCACGATGGTTTTCAGGCATTTGACGCGACCGAACCATTTGAAGTTCGATTCCACAACGGTCCAGGGCGCGGTCAGCGTGCTGGTC
Source organism: Bryobacteraceae bacterium (assembly GCA_035308525.1). Taxonomy (GTDB): domain Bacteria; phylum Acidobacteriota; class Terriglobia; order Bryobacterales; family Bryobacteraceae; genus Bog-159. Next base: position 7,004 of record DATGGM010000172.1, on the reverse strand, counting down.
TTGAGGAGCATGTCTTCCACGGCCTCATCGTAGCGCCCCCACTTCTTGCGGTTGCGCCAATCTTCCGGAGTCAGCTTCCAGCGCTTGTAGGGTGTGTCCTGGCGCTTCTCGAAGCGCTTGAGTTGTTCCTCCGGACTGATTTGCAGCCAGAATTTCACCACCATGCCGCCGGCATCCACCAGCTGGCGCTCGAAATCGTTGATCTCGCGATAAGCCCGCTTCCAGGCATCCTCGCTGCAGAATCCCTCCACGCGTTCTACTAAGACACGGCCGTACCAGCTTCGGTCGAAGATCACAATCTGCTTCTCATCGGGCGGCAGCAGCCGCCGCCAGAAGCGCCAGAGATAGTGGTGCGTCTTGTCCTCGCCCTCCGGCGCCGCGATGGGAAAGACCTCGTAGCCGCGCGGGTCGAGCTTTTCCGTCAGCCGGCGGATAGTTCCGCCTTTGCCGGCGGCGTCGCGCCCCTCGAACACCAGCACCAGTGACCGTTTGCGCTGGTAAAGCTGCCAGGCCAACTCACGCAATTGCACCTGGTAGCGCAACAGGTCGCGCTCGTACTCGGCCTTCGTCAGGTGCTGACCCAGATCTAGAGTTTCCAGCATGGCTACGCCTTTTTCGCCTTGCGCTTCCCGGCCGCGGCTTTGAGCGCCCGGACAATAGCCTCGAAAACGGCGATGCGCGTCCAATAGCGATCCGTAGCTTCCACAATGGTCCACGGCCCCCATTCGGATTCGGTGCGCTCCAGCATCTCTTCCACCGCCACCAGGTATTCGTCGTACTTCTTGTGGCGTTTCCAATCCTCCCGCTGCACCTGCCAGCAGGTGAGCGGATCGCTCTCGATCCTGCGGAAGCGGTGTTTCTGCTCCTTCTTGCTGATGTGAAAAAACAGTTTGACGAATGTGTATCCGTCGTCGGCCAGGGTACGTTCAAAGTCGGTGATGTCGCGATACGCCTTCTGCCATTCGCTTTTGGGGGTGATCTTCTCCACGCGCTCGTCGAGCACCCGGCGGTACCAGCTCCGGTCGAAGATGCCCATGTGCCCGTAATTCGGAACACGCTGCCAGAAGCGGTAGAGCCACGGCATGTGCAGTTCATGCGTCCGCGGCTCCTGGATCACGTGGAGCTTGAAGGCGCGCGGCTCCAGCCGGCTGGTGAGCACGTTGATGGAGGTGCCCTTGCCGGCCGCCTCCCACCCCTCGAAGACAATGACGCTCGGCAGGCCCGCCTCCGACGTGGCAAGCTGCAGTTCGTAAAGGCTTGCCTGTAACACGGGCAAGCGGCTCTTATATTCCTCTTTGGGAATCGAGCGGGTCAGGTCAACTTTTTCGAGCATAGTACCCCCTCAATCGCCTCTGCGAAATGGGAGGAGAATCAGCGTAGCGATTGTCAGGCCAGCAGCCGCACCGAGCACCATCCATTGGAAACTACCCTTGCCGCCAATGATTACCTGCGGATCCTCCTGTGCAACGCCATACTGCTCGTCAGCGGCGATGGTAATCGAATAATTGTAATCGCCCGATGCATTCGGGTCGATGGTCAGGGGTGCGTTGGAATTAATGGGATTCGCCGCCGTGCCGGCGGGCTTCTTGGATTTATCGATGAACGGCGTTATGTCGCCCTTAAAAACGATACTCCATGACAGGCTGCCATCCAGATCCGAGAACTTCACAATCGAATTGTTGTTCACGATATAGAGCGCCGGGTTGGAGAGGTGCACCAACGCGTTTCCCTCGGTATCCTGAAACCTGTAGATCGTCACGTGGTATGTCATCGATTTACTCCAATCTGTCACCTGCCGCCGACTGCCGCTGCTCAGATTGTAAATGCAATCTGCGAACGATGTCGCTAAACCGGGGATCCCCGCGCAAACGGCTCAACTCCGGTTCGCGGCTGACTTCAATGTACGAATAGCCGGCTTTCAGGGCGCCTTCCAGCACCTTCAGTGCCCGCCGCCGGTCACCCAATACTTCGTAGATGAGAACCGTTTGAAAGGCCACGTCCGTATTACCCGGCGCCAGTTGATTGGCCTTGCCGATATCCGTAAGCGCAGGCTGCGTCAGACCGATCTTAGCCTGGTACACTGCCACGCTGACCAGTGCGTTGATGTCATTCGGATTCACCGCCAATGCACGTTTCCCCTCGCTGATGGCGCGGCGGTACGTTTCCGAGGCTTTTTCCGATCGCCCGGCCGTCCAGCGATAGGCGTCCGCCAAGTTGCCCAAACCAATATAACTGTGAGGGCTTAGTTGAACCGCTCTCTCAAAATAATCAACAGCTTCGGCGTAGCGGCGCTCGAAGAACAGACCGGTTCCTATATTGGAGGCGATCTCGCCGGTTTGCTGCGGCGACTTTCTCAGGACTTCGAGCGCCTTCTCGTACTGACCCGTTTTGATCCACAGTCCTCCCAGATCACGATATCCGGTCGGGTTATCGGGAGTCAACTCAATTACTCGTTCGAGCGGCAGTTCAGCTTCCTTATACCTGCCGTACCTGGCATAGAATGCGCCGAGGTCGCTATAGCCGCCCCAATAGCCCGGTTGTAACTGGATGGCTTTCTTATAGGTAGCTTCAGCGTCCGCGGGTCTCCCGTCCGCCTCATAAGCACCCGCCAATTCATTCCAGGCATCCCCATTCTCCGGGCTTAATTCGACCGCCCGCCGGAATTCGCGAATGGCCTGCGGCAGGTGGCCGGTGCCCTTCTGAATTATTCCCATGGCGACATGCACCGGCGCCAGGGCGTCGTTCAGCTCGAGCGCCCGGCGGCACCAGGTGCGCGCCGGCTCGATCCATTGGGGGTCCTTGGTGACGGTGTACTTATGCCAATAGGCCTCGCCTAGGCCGGCGCAGGCCAGCGCGTAGTTTGGGTCGCGATCCAACGCCAGGCGAAACAGCCGGATGGCATTCTCGGCGTCCTCCACGGGCCCGTAGCGTCGGAGGTAGCCGTAGCCTTGCAGGTAGTAATCGTAAGCTGCCGGCTCACTGGTGCGGCCCGCGGCCAGGGCTTGCCGCGCGCCGGGCTTGAGTTCCAGGTCCAGCATGGTCGCCACGCGGACAGGCAGATCGTCCTGCAGCGCGGATATGTCGCCGGAGGCTTCGTCGAACGAGCGCAGTTGTTGCTGGGTTTCCGCGTCCAGCAGGTTGGCCGTCAGCAGCACTCGGGATCCCATTCGCTGGAGGCTTCCGGTAACGACCAGGTTTACCCGGAACAAACGCCGGGCCGCCTGGGCCGTTACTACCGACCGGCCCCGCACCTCGGTGGTCGGCACCACCCATAACCGTCCGTGAAATCTCTCTAATTGCGTGAGTTTACTGGCGAGAATCTCCATCAGGCCGTCGCAATAGGCCTGCCCCTCGGCGTCCGCGTTAATATTGCGAAAGGGCAACACTGCCACCCGCTTTTCGGATGGGATCGGCCGCAGCCGGTTTTGGAACACGAGCGCCAACAAGAACAGCACGGCTATGCCCGCCGCCGCTAGTAGCCATCGCCCCCCGCGCCGTTTCGCACCCCGGTCTGCTCCGTCATGACCCGGAATGGTCTTGGTGGAATTCATTTCGAAGCCCACGGCCGCCGAGGAGGAGCCCCGCCGCAGCGGCCGCAAGTCGTCGAGCAGATCGCCCATGCTCTGGTAGCGCTTGCTCCTGTCCTTTTCGAGCGCGCGCGTCACCACGGCTCCAAAACGCGGCGGGATCTCAGGTCTGACATGGCAAAGAGGCTGCGGCTGCGCGTTGAGAATCTGAAGAGCCAGCGCCTCCCGCTCGCCGCGGAAAGGCCGTTCGCCCGCAGCCATCTCGTATAGCACGGATCCCAGCGAGAAAATGTCCGAGCGCTCGTCCACTTCGTCACCACGGGTCTGTTCCGGCGACATATAGCCCAACGTTCCCATGGCTACTCCAGGCTGGCTAAGGTCCGAGCTTCCCCTTAACTTTGCCAGTCCAAAGTCTGTGATCTTCAAACGGCCATCCTCGGCAAACAGGGCGTTGGCAGGTTTTATGTCGCGGTGTACGATGCCCTTCCGGTGCGCGTAGGCCAGGGCTTCGGACATCTCGGTGGCGTACGCCAGGGTTATTGGCCATGTCAGGCCGCGGCGCGCGGCAAGTAACCGGCTGCTGAGGGTTCCGCCTGGAAGAAACTCCAGGACGAGGAACGGTTCCTCGGCGTTAGCATCGAATTCGTATATGGTGGCGATGTTCGGATGGTTCAACGAAGCGATGGCGTTCGCTTCGCGCACGAAGCGCTGGTGCGCCGTCGGCGAGTCGGCCAGCCGCGAGTTGAGGAACTTCAGGACTACCAGCCGCGGCAGATTCAGATCGCGGGCCTTGTAGACCAGGCCCATGCCGCCTTCGGCCAGCTTCTGCAGGATCTGGTAGTGCGAAATGATGGTCTCTTCCATGCCGGTCAATGGCGCGCGATGACTTGCGGCAGCTAAAGGCATGATACGCCATGCGCGGGTACAATAGATCTTATGGTAAGACTGGACGCAATTCTGGATTCCTGGAAGACGGTACGCGCCGATACAGCCACCACCGTGGAAGACTTTCCGGCGGATAAATTCGACTACAAGCCCTGCCCGGACGTGATGACATTCGGCGAAATCGCCCGTCATATTCTGATCGCCGGACACGGGCTGACGGGCCTGCTGCTGGAGGGCGAGGAAATGCTCGGCGGCCCGCAGTTCCGCGAGAAGATGGCGCGGTTCGTGGTGCTGCCCGAGAGCGCCGGCGCCGCCGATCTGGCGCGGGAATTACGCGCTTCGGTGGAACAGCGGGCCGTACAGCTGGCCGCCCAGCCTGCGGAGTTCTACACCGGCATGATCACGCGCGTGGACGGCGCGCGGGTCACGCGGCTGGAAATGCTACAGTTCGTGAAGGAGCACGAATTAACCCACAGGCAGCAGCTCTTCCTGTACGCGCGGATGAACGGGATTGTACCCGCTACCACGCGCCGCCGGCTGGCGAAACAGGCCGCTCGTTGAGCAACTGGACGCTGTACAATACAGTTGAAAACGTTACGGACTTTCGTTAAATGTATGGTAGGGTGTGGGAGGACTGGTAATCATGGTGACATGCCCGGTATGCAACGGGGCCATTGACGTGGATGAAGACGAAGTCGACGAAGGCGACCCCATCAGTTGCGATGAGTGCGGCGCGGACCTGAAGGTGATTGGCACCGATCCCCTCGAGCTGGAGTCAGCCGATGAGGTGGAGGAGGAAGAAGACGACGACTACCTCGAAGAGAGCGAAGAGGAAGAACCTGAAGAGGACTGGAAGTAGCTTTATGGTTTCGTTGCGAATTCTGGTTGCCGTGGCGGGTGCGTTGCTGGTGTTGGTTGGGATTGCGCCCGCGGCGAAGAAGAACGAAAACGCCAACATTCGCATGGTTCAGGGCGCCGTGACCAATGCGCAAGGCGAGGCCGTCAACGGCGCAGTCGTGCAACTGAAGAACACCAAGACCCTGCAAATCCGCTCCTTCATCACGCGGGAAAATGGCGGGTACTACTTCCACGGCCTCAACACGGACGTGGATTATGAGCTGCGCGCGGATTATGAAGGCGCCGCCGCGGGCCCCAAGACCCTGAGCTCGTTCGATTCGCGCAAAACCGCGGTGATGAATTTGAAGCTGGAGCCGAAGAAGTAGACTACCGGACCACGGGGATCTCCAGCAGGGTCAGGCTGTACGGTTCAAAGGTCAGTGTCACCCGGTTTCCAGAGGCAGCTACGTTCCTGGTTTCCATCGACACAGCGTCCCGGTCGCTCGCTGAATTCATCGCTTCGGTGTTCGGCGACCCTTCGCGATTCTTGAGCACAAACGCCCTCCCGCCCGCCCCCGAGGCCTCCGTATCCAGCAGCGCGAGTGGTGTGGTGAGAGGCTTGTCAGTCGAGTTCACTGCATAGATGCGCAGCAGCCGCCCGTCGGCGCTCAGCGCCGCGCTCACGTCGGGTTGCCGCAACTGCCAGGGAAAATCGCCGTTGCGCTCCACGTTGAGCGGAAACGATCCCGACGCGCGGGTATAGAGTTGCTCGGCGTAGTAAGTCGGCGCGCGGTACATCCAGCCGGGACCCGTCACAATGACGCCAGAGCCAAAGCTGTCGATCAAATTGGAGCGGATGCCCATCTCCACCAGGTCCGCATAGCGCTGCAACAGGTTGTGGTAGCGCGAACAATCCAGCGCATTGCCCAGCGACTGCAAGATGCCGCGCTTCAGGCCGAAGTCGCCGCCCGTGGTGTTCCATTCGGTCACCGCGACGCGCACTCCCCTGCCCTGCCCGTGCAGCCTGATCTGCTCCCGCAGCGCTTCGAATTCACGCACCACTTCGGTCAGGTCGCCGACTTCATAATGATGCGGACAAAGGTAATCCAGAAGTCCGGCAGCGGCCGCCAGCACACCCGGCCGGGGATAGGAACTCATGAGCTTGATCGACGGATCGGCCGCGCGCATGGCCCGCGCAAACGCAGCGATGGACCGTTCGTAGTCCTCGCCGCCGATCTCGTTGCCGATCTGCCAGTACTTGACGGCGTACGGTTGCGCATGTCCGTTGCGCGCGCGAAGGCTGCCCCAGTGGGTATCCGGCGCACCATTGACATACTCGATTTCGGCGGCGGCATCCGCCGGCTGCTTGCCGGTCCACCGCACGCAGATGAGCGGCTCGGCGCCCACCAGGCGGCACAACGCGATGAACTCCTCGATGCCCACGAAGTTCGGTTCCAACCCGCCCCAGTAAGTCGTGAACGGAGCGCGTGCGTCCCAACTGCCGATCGTGCGGTCCCATTCGAGCCCTTCGATGGATGTGCCGCCGAAGCGAATCACGCCGGGTTTCAGTTCTTTGAGAGCTTCCACCACGTCGGGGCGCCAGATACCCAGCACGGCATCGTCGCCGATGAGGTACACGCGATCGAGCCACAGCGTTCCGGGACCTTCGAAATCGATGGCCAGCGTAGCGGCGCTGGAATCGCGGGCGGCGCCAAGAACCGCGCCGGCCGCTTGCCACCTTTCGCCGGCACGCCC